>CAMSGF010000067.1 GCA_947058225.1 uncultured Eubacteriaceae bacterium | reverse complement strand
AGTTGAACCAATGGGATGAAAGCCAGGGAGCTTTATATTTCGAGAGCGAGGGAAAAAATAGGACATTTGGACATAGACACGATGAATCAGGTAAACCATGCATTATCAATAAGTTTTGGAATGCTTCAGTAAAATAACAGGCGTATTACATATAATAATTAATACGCCTGTTATTTTTTGATGAAAATTAAAGTTATTTTAATTTTATATATGTAGTATATAATATTTATTAGTATAAAAACAAATGTTAATATAAATGGAATGGGGAGGGCGGCGGCTTTTAAAGAGGAGTATTTTGAAAATTAATTTTCAAAATACTCCTCTTCAAAAGTTCAGGCGAATTTCATTCGCCTGTTAGTGAAGTGCTGAAGCACTTCACCCGCCGCCCTCCCCACACACTACTGGCTCTCCGAAGCCTTTAAGAAAAAATATGAAAACGGAGAAGCCCTCCCCACACAACCACCAACTCTCCCCCTAAAAAACCTCTCTATAAAACTCTCAAACTAAAAAAGACACATATTTATGCCTTTTCCAATTAAGTTTATATTTCAATCTCCTCAAAAGAACATATAAACTTATCCGCAATTTTCTTTATTTTCTCCTCATTCTTTTTTGAATACTTTTCTGCTATCGCATACACATACATACCTGCATTCTTCCCTGCCATAACCCCCTCAAGTGAATCTTCCACAACAATAACGTCTTTGAGAGATATATCAAAATGCCTTGCTATCTCTAAAAATATATCAGGCTCGGGCTTCCCGTTTTCAGCCTCAGTTCCGGTAAATATATAATCGATGTACTTATCCAATTTTTTATTTTTTATATACTCTTTAACAACAATAAGAGCATTGCTCGTTCCTATAGCTATGTTATATCCCTTTTCCCTTAATTTATCAAAAAAACTTATTGCACCTTCTCTTAAAGTCGCTTTTGTAGGATAAAGCCTTACTGCAATATCGGTCCACTCCTTCATTATATCTTCAACTTCTTCGTCTATATTAAAAAACTCTTTTGAAAAAGAAGCCGCTTCGAACACGGTCATTCCGCTAAAACTTTCCACCTTTTTATAATCTAAATTCCTCGAACCAAAATACTCCTCATCTATATACGCCCATATGTCAAGAGAGTCCACAAGCGTTCCGTCAAAGTCAAATATAATAAGTTTATTCCCCATTTGCTACCTCTCTTTCATAATAAAAAAGATATTGCTGTGCGATACCGGCATATTCACCCCATTTGTTATAAGCTAAATTATTTCCCTTTTTAAACGTAGTGGCTTTTACATTGTATCTATTTTCAAAAATTCTCTTAATCCATACATCCTGCGGACAAAGTTCATACCTTGAAAGTGAAAAAAGAAGAATACAATCTGCCACCTTTTCCCCAATTCCCTTTATCTTCATAAGTTCACTCTTCGCTGTCTGCGTATCTGCCTTTTTTATAAACTCTAAGTCCACTTCCCCTGAATTTATCTTTTCCACTGCGTCGTATATGTAACCGTCTCTGTATCCCATTCTTAAACTGAAAAAATCTTCCTTTGAAACATCTTTTAACGCTTCCTTTGTCGGAAAAGTGTAATAAGTCTTGTTCATATATTCAATGGAGTTTCCGTAATTCTCACATAATGAGTATATTATCTTCCTTATCCTCTTTATATTGTTATTCGCAGAAATTATAAACGAAAGGATAGTTTCAAACAAGTCCTGCCTTAAAAGCCTTATCCCATACCCCGCATCAATACAGTTTTTCATATGCGAATCGGTATTAATTTTATTTAAAACATCATCATAATTCATATCAAAAGAAAAATAATCAATTAAAAAATCTTCATCATACCCTGCGTTAAAAAAACGAACCTCATCCCCATCCTTTTTAAGATGAACTATTTTTGAATTGACTACCGCTATGTATTCATTCTTTTCTATTTCCTCCCACCTAAACGCCTGACCACAGTTAAATGTCTTATCTAAATCAAAACAGGATACCCCTTTTAACAAAATATCATTACCGCTTTTTACTATTTCCATCGATATAATCTAAATACTCCTTAGTATAATTATTATCTTCATCATATATTATTAATGGCTTTAACACCTTTGCAAAACTGTTCTTTCCCTTTGTCGCCCTGAAACAAAATAAATTCGCATCTTTTTTCTCATTTGGATATATAAACATAATCTCTTTTAGGGAAAGCTCTTCGCTTTTTAGTGCATACATGACATCTTCAAGTCTATTCGGTCTGTGAACCATAAATAAACTTCCTCTTTCCTTAAGTAGCTTTTTTGATATATGGCACACATCGTATATATCGCATAAAATCTCGTGTCTTGCTATATTCTTCTTTTCTTCTTTATTGAAAAGTCCATCCTCTGCTTTAAAATAAGGAGGATTCACACTGACATAATCAAAGCTGTCATAAAATACAGCGGATAAATTTTTGATGTCATCATTAATAATATTCATACTTAGATGATTATATTGTAAACTTTCTTTCGCCAATTTACAACAATTATCGTCAATCTCTACGAGAGATATATCTTTTATAAAACTTTTTGCTTCAACCAATATGGGAATTATTCCATTCCCGGAACACAAATCTATATATCTCCCGTCCCTTTTTATAAACTTTGTTATAAAATTAGCCAAAATAACAGCGTCAATTCCAAAACAAAAAGACTCTGAATCCTGATAAATTTTATACCCTTTTATTTGTAAATCATCTAACCTTTTCATCTTACATATCCCCTAAATTATCAAGCCTTAACACTATATCAGTCCTGTTTTTTAATAACTCTTCATTATGACTTACGAGAAGAATTATCTTATCTCTTTTTATTTCATCGATATAATCTAAAATTTTATATGTGAGCATATTATCAATCCCAGCAAATGCTTCATCCAAAAGTATAACATCACTTTTGTAATACAACGCTCTTGCGATGGACACCCTCATCTTCATTCCGCCGCTTAATTCTTTAGGATACAAATCTTTTTGCTCATATAAACCGACTAACTTTAACAAGACATTCGCTTTTTTTAAATCTTTATCTTCCCTGACAAACAAAATATTTTCCATAACACTCATATATGGAAATAATCTATCCTCTTGAAAAACGTAAGACACCTCTCCTTTAACTTTTATATCTCCCCCGTAATCTCTATCAAGACCGGCTATTATATTTAAAAGTGTCGTCTTTCCGTATCCGGACGGTGCCGATATACCATAAATTTTTCCACTGCAAAAACAAAAGTTAAAGTCATCGAATATAACTTTATCTTTATATTTCTTTTTTAAATGCTTTATTTCCACACTCATTATTTCACCCCTTCTCCCTTTAAAGACTTAGCAAAAGACTTTATAATCTTTTCAAACATATATGAAAGTATTATCACGACAAAAGTATAAGCAAAAAGACTCGGCGTTTCAAGATAAACCTTTGAATCGTATAGTTTTGTTCCTATCCCAAAGTGCGGTCTTGCGATAACTTCAGCCGCGATGCAAGACTTCCACCCTATCCCAAAAGATGAAACTATCGCACTGAACACAAACGGTTTAAGAGATGGAATAATAACTTTTTTTATGTATGAAAGTTTATTTATCTTATAGACGATGCTTACCTCAACCAGCTTTTTATCAATCGAACGTATCCCCATCATCACATTCTCATACATTATAGGCATAGACATAAGAATACACGTAAATGCAGGAAGATAATCTGTTTTTATCCACATTAAAAATAATATGATAAATGATACGACAGGGGTTGATTTAACAATAACCATAATAAATGAAACTATGTCCTCAATAAGTTTAACATAAGAACATACTATCCCGAGTATAAACCCAAAAAGCATAGCCAATATAAACCCTATAAAAACCCTCATTAAAGAAAATAAAACACTTATCCAAAATTCTTTAAGTAAAACTAACTTTAAAAGTGTTTTAAGTATTACAAAAAAAGAGGGGAAATACACCTGCGTGTCAAAGACACGACAGGATATTTCCCACAAAAATAACAAGAAGGTTATAATTAATAGCTTTGTTATAATTCTATTTTGCCTCGTACCAGAAGTCATCGCCCGGCATTTGTCCTCCTATTGAATCCTTATTGTAATTTGCAAATATCTCGTAAAGTTTAACAAGTCCTTCTTTAGTTTCACTTGCACTTTGATAAACTATATTACAATTACGAATAGCTCTTTTTGCGATTTCAGCATTTGGAATAATCTCAAATTTAACTGCAAGTTCAGCCACATCGTCTATGTTGGCTTCATTTGTAACATATTCAATGCTTTCCTTATATTTATTTAAGAAATTTTTAATTGTATTTGGATTTTCCTTTGCAAAATCTGTATTTACGACAGTCGCCGTCATACACATAGGGACATTTTCAACTTCAGCATCCCATACTGTATTTAAGTTTGCAACAGTTTTAATAGCTCCCTTTGATTTGATTTTAGCCGTAGTTACAAAAGGTTCTGGAAGAAGTCCGATGTTTCCTTTTTTAGACATAACCTTTGCTAAAGCTTCTGAATGTTCGCTTAAATATTCAACTTTTACATTAACTTTTTCTTTATCAAGAAGATAACTTAAAAAATATTCAACTGAGGAACCTTTACCGGAAGTATATATAGTCTTTCCTTCAAGGCTTTTTAAGTCTTTAACTTCTTTCACGTTATTATCTTCGCCCTGCTTACCCGTATTTTCCACAACATACAATATTCCAAGCGTATTAGTGGATACAAACTGAATCTTTCCGCCTGTCTTATTATATAAAACAGGTGCTAAATTTGACGGAATACATGCCATATTAAGCTCTCCGTTTAATAATTTAGCCGTCACCTCATCAGGAGCGGCAGAAACCGAATAATTAACCTTTGTTCCTTCAATCGTTTCATCCGCTTCATTCATCGCTTTTAACATACCAAGCGCCGTAGGCCCTTTTAAAATTCCCACGTTCATACTTTCTGCTTCGCTTTTTGCACTATTACCACAGCCTGCGAAACCTATTAGCATTAATATACTTAAAACTAATGCCATAATTTTACTTGCCTTTTTCATATTTTTCCCTCCTAAATTTCTTTTTTTGAAAAAGAGGTTTTAACATTAACCTGGTCTATTGCACCAAGCTTTCCGGTTAAAGCATTTATCTGATCGTTTTCCCCTATAACCGCAAGAGATATAATGGATACATCTTCTTCATTTAGAGGAAGTCCCATTCTCCCCCTTATGATATCCTTGTTATCCGCTATTATCTTATTTACCTGTTCCTGAACATCTCTTGGTTCATCCAAAACAATAGACACAACAGCAATTCTCATAAATTTTCTCCTTTACATAAAAATATCCTCGGTCGCCCAAGGAAATAAGGATTATTTTATCAATATCTCCTGTTGAATCAGAAAAACTCTTTTTCATTAGGCTACTTTAATTATACAAAAATATCAAAAAAAATCAATATCTATTTTAAATTTGTTATCTCATCGGCTATTTTTCCAAATTCCTCAAGCGTTATATTTTAATCTCTCCATCAGAAAGATTAATAATTCTTTTTACAATTGAAAGCCCT
>CAMSGF010000066.1 GCA_947058225.1 uncultured Eubacteriaceae bacterium | reverse complement strand
TCTTTATCTCACATGAGCAAAATCACAGGAAATCAAGCAGCTTATGAGTGGAGGGAAAGGTGTACGAGCAATATCACTTAAACTATAATTTGAGAATTTACTGGGGGGCGAGCGGCTTTTAATAATAAAGTCTTATTATTAAAAGTTAAAGCAGTAAGAAAAAATAAAACATAGTTTTATTTTTTTACTGCTTTGTTCAAAGAAGATTTTATCTTCTTTGAACCCGCTTGCCCCCCACATTTTATATCGTATGTCTTATATCACACGTCATAATAAACGATGTTATTATTTAATTAATCTTCCTCTCACGCTTTTTTATATATTGCACTAATACATCCTCTCAATTTTTATAACTTTGCCGAAAATAGAAATTCTCTCCATCTCATTTCCGACAAATACTCTCGTTTCATAGTTTTGATTGAAGGAGATAAGCGATATGGAATTTTTTCCCTTTTGTATCTTTTTTATAACCCCTTCCTCACTGTCTATTATAACGACAGCCAAATCCCCGCTTTCTACATCAGGCTGAAGCCTTACTAATGCGAGGTCGTTTTCCTGTATTTGAGGAGCCATACTCTCCCCCCTGACCCTTAAATATTTATAATCATCCAATTCCCCATTGATATTTACAGCCTTTTCTTCTCCTAAGTATTCATACGTTGCAATTCCGTCCACCCCGGCTTTAACAGTTCCTATAACGCTTACTCTCGTAAAGTTATTTACGTCTTTCACATTAGAATCAATTTCATTTTCCAATAAATAATCGATGGAAATATTAAAAATTTTAGATATTTTTTTTATTATATCAATAGATGGCAGACTTCCGCCTGTCTCATATTTAGTTATCGAAGAAGTGTCCAGATTTAATTTTTCTCCCAGTTGTGCCTGAGTCATATTGTTGTTTTTTCTCAGTGTTTTTAATTTGTCTTTAAACATGAATATTCTCCTTTTTATATATTTTATATATGCTATTATAATGAATTTTATTCATATTGTAAAGTAAATCAACAAAAAAAGTTGAAAATAAATCACATTTTATATTGACAAAAATGTGATATTGTAATAATATATGAATATAATTCATATTAAAAAATATAAATATGAATTTTAATCAAATTTCAATTAGGAGGGGTGTAGTATGAAAACCAAAAAATATAGAAAGATGGAGAATATGTTAAAGGATATTCTTGTCTACAAAAAAATTCTCGAAATAAGAAATGATGAAAAGGCAAAGACAAACCTAAAGAATATCAATAAGGCTATGAGCTGCCTGAATGAAATAGAAAAGACGATAATTAATGATTATTATGTCAATGGAATGAATATGTTAGAGATTGCCGAAAAAATCAATTTGACAAGGGAGTATACTTCAAAGGTTAAAACAACCGCCATAAGAAAACTCGGGCATATAATTTTGGGCGAAGACGATAACGTCGCTTAAGTAAAATAAAATACGAATAAAAATCCTTAGTTTCAAATATCCTGAATTAAGGATTTTTTTTATGAAAAGTTCTTGACAATAAATAATATGAAAGGTATAATACTAAAAATAGTTAATAATATTAATTATTAATATATTAAACGAAAGAGGGTGTCTGAAATTTCTACCAAGCTTGAAAGTGAGTTTTTTAAAACAATACAAAAACTTAAGCACATATATTTTCATCGTGAGAGAGGAATAGAAAACATTGCTCCTCACCATTTTTTTATATTATTTACGATACATCATTTATCTAAATGTGAGGGTGTTATATATCCTTATATGATAAGTGAGAAAATGGGAATTACACGCTCTGCCGTAACACAATCTTTAAATTTTTTAGAAAAAAATAATTATGTGAAAAGAACCATCGATGAAAATGACAGAAGAAAATTTAAGGTAAAGATGACATTTGAAGGAGAGAATATGTTAAAAAAGATTCACGAAGCACAAATGAAAAGAACTGAATACATTGTGAACAGACTGGGGGGGGATAAGACAAGAATGATTATGGAATTGTGTGATGAATTAATAGGTATAAATAAAGAGTATAATGAGGAGGTTAGATAATGACAAAAATTGGAAAATACTTAAAACCGTTTATCGTTATGATAGCTTTTTGTCTTGTTTTCTTGTTTTTTCAGGCCAACAGCGAATTAATGCTACCCGATTATATGTCAAAGATAGTTGACTATGGGATACAAACGGGCGGAATTGAATACAATATGCCTGAGGTTATAAGTAAACAAAGCTATGAACAAATAAAGCTTCTTTTAGATGATGTAGATAAAAATAAATTTGAGAGGGTATATGAAAAGCCCGATACACTTCCTAAAAAGTATTCATCGTTAAACAAAGAAGATGTACTTATTTTAAATAAAAAAGAAGATAAAAAAATAGAAGAATTAAATACGAATGTCGGAAAATGTGATGTTATCCTTTATGCGATTAATAATCCAAGGCAAATTGAACAGCAACAGGTATTCAAATTCGATGAAATAAAAAATATCGATACAAATAAATTAAAAAAAGGTGATGTTGCATCAATAATAAATATGATACCAAAGGAAAAAACAGATGAAATCAAGAGTAAATTGGATTCTATGCCTGAAAGCAGTATAAATCAAATTGCGAGCGAATATGTAAAGAGTGAATATAAAGCATTAGGGCTTAATTTGGACGATATTCAGCAAGGCTATATATTTTCAGCGGGGATAAATATGCTCCTTTTAGCTTTATTCTCGGCTATGTGTGCTATGATAGTGGGATTTTTGGCTTCAAAAGTCGCAGCAGGTGTTGCGAGAGATTTAAGAAAGGCTGTGTTTAAAAAGGTTCAGTCCTTTGCGAATAAGGAGTTTAATAAATTCTCCCTTGCAAGTCTTATAACGAGGTCTACAAACGATATAACACAACTTCAAATGGTTATCGTTATGGCGCTTAGGATGCTTTGTTTTGCTCCGATAATGGGGATAGGTTCAATTGTAAGAGCGTACGAAAACTGTCGTTCAATGTCTTGGATAATGGTTCTATCGGTCGTTATTTTAATAGGAATCGTGTTTGTCGTGTTCTCTGTGACGATGCCTAAATTTAAGTTGGTGCAAAAATTAGTCGATAAATTAAACCTCGTTTCAAGGGAAAATCTTACGGGAACTATGGTCATAAGGGCGTTTGGGATGGAAGAGTTTCAGGAAGACAGGTTTGATGAAGTAAATAAAAATCTTACAAAGACAAATCTATTCGTAAACAGGGTTATGGTTCTTATGATGCCTTTGATGATGCTTCTTATGAATTTAACTTCGGTTTTAATCGTATGGGTTGGGGCAAAGCAGATTGATGCGGGGCTTATTCAGGTTGGAAATATGATGGCTTTTATTCAATATGCGATGCATGTTATAATGTCATTTTTAATAGTTTCCATGGTATTTATTATGATTCCAAGGGCGAGTGTATCGGCAAGGAGGGTCAGTGAAGTTTTGGAAACGGAAGTTGAACTAAAAGACCCTAAACAAAATGAAGAAAAAGACTTTATAGCTGAAAAGAGAGGGGAGATTGAATTTAGAAATGTATCATTTGCATATCCGGGGGCGAGTGAATATATACTCCACGATATTAATTTTACTGCAAAAAGGGGAGAAACGACAGCTATCATAGGTTCAACGGGAAGTGGGAAGTCTACCCTTATCCAGCTTGTTCCAAGGCTTTTTGATGTGAGCAGGGGAGAGCTTTTTATAAACGGAGTGGATGTAAGGGAGGTTTCACAGGAGAAACTAAGAGATGCTATCGGGTTTGTTCCGCAAAAAGGAGTGTTATTTAAAGGCACAATTCGTTCAAATCTTCAGTATGGCGATGAGGAAGCGAATGATGAGCAGTTAAGGAAAGTGCTTGATATAGCCTGTGCCAGCGAGTTTGTATATTCCAACCCGTTAGGGCTTGACAGAGAAATTGCATCAGGGGGAACAAACGTCAGCGGAGGTCAAAGGCAAAGACTTTCGATTGCGAGAGCTATTGCAAAAAAGGCTGATATATACGTGTTTGATGACAGCTTTTCAGCCCTCGATTATAAGACGGATAGGCTTGTGAGAAAGGCGTTAAATGAGGAGCTTTCAGATTCTACGATAATGATTGTCGCACAAAGAATTTCAACTATAAGACACGCTGATAAGATAATCGTCCTTGATGAAGGGAAAATCGTTGGGGAAGGGACTCACGATGAACTTATAAAAACATGTGATGTTTATAAAGAAATTGCATTATCTCAACTATCAAAAGAGGAGGTGGGTATGTAATGGCAGGTGGAAGAAGAATGGGTAGGCATGGTGCTTCAATGGCGACAGAAAAGCCTAAGAACTTTAAGTCTACGATGAAAAAGCTTTTATCATATTTAAAGAAATATAAATACAAAATATTATTGGTCGTGTTGTTTGCCATAGCTTCAACTGTCTTTACGATAGTAGGGCCTAAAATTTTAGGAAAGGCGACGACTAAAATATTTGAGGGAGTTATAGGAAAGATAAGCGGGAGTACGAGTGGGATTGACTTTTTATATGTAGGTAAGATTGCAGTCACTATGGTTTTATTATATCTCGTTGCTTCTTTGTTTACCTATATCCAGTCTTTTATAATGACAGGTGTGAGCAATAATGTAACGTATAGATTCAGAAAAGATATTTCGCTTAAATTAAATAAACTTCCGATAAAATATTTTGATAAGCAAACTCATGGGGAAGTGTTATCTAGGATAACAAACGATGTCGATACGATAAGTCAGAATTTAACGCAGGTTTTAAGTCAGATTGTAACAAGTGTTACGACATTAATCGGAACACTTGTAATGATGATAAGTATATCCATCCCTATGACATTGGTATCTCTTTTAATACTTCCTGTATCGGTATTGTTTATTATGGTGGTAGTAAAATTCAGCCAAAGGTATTTCAGGAGTCAACAGGAGTATTTAGGACATATCAACGGACACGTGGAGGAGATGTACAGCGGGCATACGGTCGTTAAGGTATTTAACAAAGAAAATGAATCTGTTAAAACTTTTAATGAATTAAATGACATTCTTTATTCTTCTGCGTGGAAGAGTCAGTATTTTTCAGGGTTGATGCAGCCTATTATGGCATTTATAGGGAATTTAGGCTATGTGGCGGTTTGTATTTTGGGAGGATATTTGGCAATAAACGGGAAGATAGAAGTTGGAAATATTCAGGCCTTCACCCAGTATCTTCGTAATTTCACCCAGCCTATAACCCAGCTTGCCAACATATCAAACGTGTTGCAGCAAACAGCAGCTGCATCTGAAAGGGTTTTTGAATTTTTAGATGAAGAAGAGGAAAAGGAAGTCTTTGATAATTTAATGGAATTTAATGAAGAAAAGACCACAGGTCGCATTACCTTTGAAAATGTAGATTTTGGATATAATCCTGATAAAATCATCATTAAAAACTTTTCTGCCGACATAAAACCCGGTCAAAAGGTTGCCATAGTAGGTCCTACCGGAGCCGGAAAGACTACCATTGTAAAGTTACTTATGAGATTTTATGATATAAACAGTGGCAGTATAAAAATAGATGGGGGATAAGATGCGGTTTTCCGGGAGGAAGCAGAAAGACTCTGGTATGG
>CAMSGF010000065.1 GCA_947058225.1 uncultured Eubacteriaceae bacterium | reverse complement strand
ACTTCACCACTGGTACATAGTTAATCTGATTGCAGGCAATCCAATATTTTACCCGTATATTTCTTTATTGGTATGTTGCTAAATATAAAGAGTATAACTACTCTCCCACTTGTATATTTTGCTGCTTTATCAACATTTGGTTTCAGACATGCTGCTCCTCAACACCTATATATTAATTCCTATTCAACAAATGCTTTGTGGAAATAGATAAGATATCTTTCTATTTGCATACTAATTTTGTCATTACGCATTATTTTGAAAATTATCCAAAGTGTTTCATCTTATCTGCATATTAATTCCAAACAAAAGATATATTTATTACAGCAATCAAAATCAATTTCATTTCTTATGTTAATTCCATATATTTACAACATTTTCATTAAAATAATTGCAAAATATTAAAAAAAAAGGTATTATTAAAAGGTATATTTAAAAATATAAGTGAATTATTATGATGCGGAGGAAAATTATGACTTTATATAACGATACCGTTTATAATTTAAGAGAAAAAATAAAAAATAAAGAAGTCAGTGCAAAAGAAGTCAGTGAATGTTTTATTAAAAGAATAGAAGATACTTTGGATAAAACAAATGCTTATATAACAAAAACATTTGATACTGCAATAAAAGAGGCTGAAAAGATTGATGAGAAAATTTCAAAGGGTGAAGACATTGGAGTTTTAGGCGGTGTGCCTTATGCTTTAAAGGATAATCTTTGTACAAAAGATGTTCTTACAACCTGTTCTTCAAAACTGCTTTCAAATTTTGTTCCTCCGTATTCTGCCACTGTTTATAAAAAGATACAAAATGCGGGCGGGGTTCTTCTTGGAAAACTCGATATGGACGAATTTGCGATGGGAAGTTCAAGTGAAACATCCTCTTTTAACGAGGTAAAAAACCCATGGGATACCGATACGGTGCCGGGTGGGTCTTCTGGAGGTTCTTCTGCTGCCGTTGCGGCGAGTCAGGCTGCATTTGCACTTGGTTCCGATACGGGTGGTTCTATAAGAAACCCAGCATCATTTTGCGGTATAACTGGTCTTAAGCCTACTTATGGAACTGTTTCAAGATATGGTCTTATTGCATTTGCTTCATCTTTGGACCAAATAGGCCCTCTTACAAAAGATGTAAAAGATGCGGCGTTGATTCTCAATGTAATTGCAGGACATGATGAAAATGACTCGACAAGTTTAGATATAAAAACTCCTGATTATACATCTTTCCTTACGGAAGGGATAGAAGGAATGAGAGTCGGGGTTGATTATTCTCTTTTTGAGAGGGGAATTGATGAAGATATAGTAAAGCAGGTTACGAAGGCTATAGATGTTTTTAAGGATATGGGAGCTGAAATAGTAGATGTTTCGTTTAATTGTATCGAATATGCAATTCCTGTGTATTACTTAATTTCTTCTTCTGAAGCAAGTTCAAATTTATCAAGGTTTGATGGAATAAGATATGGGGTTAGGGCAGATGGAGAAAACGTTGAAGAAATCTTGGTAAATTCAAGGAGTGAGGGCTTTGGAGATGAAGTAAAGAGAAGAATAATGCTTGGGACTTATTCTCTTTCAGCAGGATATTATGATGCATATTACAATAAAGCCATGAAAGTCAGAAGACTTATCAAAGATGAATATAATAAAGTATTTGAAAAATGCGATATAACATTGACACCGACTTCGCCGACTGTTGCATTTAAGAGGGGAGAAAAGATAGATGACCCTGCCACAATGCATGCTAACGATATATTCACCGTTACGGCAAACCTTTGCGGGATACCTTCTATGTCTGTTCCTTGTGGCTTTAATAAGGACAATATGCCTATCGGACTTCAGATAGGTGCCAATGTATTTATGGAAAAAAATATGCTAAAAGCGGGTTATAACTACCAGCTTAATACTGATTATCACAAACAAAGACCTAATATTTAAGGAGGCTTTACGATGAAATACGATATGGTTATTGGATTGGAAATCCACTGTGAACTGCAAACAAAAACTAAAATATTCTGCTCCTGCCCGACAACATTTGCATCGCCTGAAAATGAGAATGTATGCGAAAGATGTCTTGGAATGCCTGGGACACTTCCTGTTATAAATGAAAAGGTTGTTGAATACGCAGCAAAGGCGGGTCTTGCACTGAACTGTAAAATTGCAAACTTTTCTAAAATGGACAGAAAAAATTATTTTTATCCCGATCTTCCTAAGGCGTATCAGATATCACAATTTTCACAACCGCTTTGTGAACATGGATTTGTGGAAATTACGGATGGAGAAAAGGGAACTAAAAAAGTTGGGATTACGAGAATTCATATGGAAGAAGACGCAGGAAAACTCATTCATTCAGATTATGGAACGCTTATGGATAACAACAGGTGCGGAGTGCCTCTTATAGAGATTGTATCGGAACCCGATATGACAAGTGTTGAAGATGCTTATCAATACGCCGTAAAGATAAAAAGTATACTTGAAAGTATCGGTGTATCTGACTGTAAAATGCAGGAGGGTTCACTTCGTTTTGATGTGAATTTATCCATAATGGAAGAGGGCAGCAATGAATTTGGCACGAGGACTGAAATGAAAAACTTAAACAGCTTTAAGTCGTTAAAAAGAGCCATAAAGGGTGAATATAAAAGACAGGTTAAGGTGTTGGAAAAGGGTGAAAAGGTCATTCAGGAAACGAGAAAATGGGATGATGAAAAGGGCAAGAGCTTTTCTATGAGAAGCAAGGAAGACGCTCACGATTACAGATACTTCCCAGACCCTGACCTTGTTCCGATTATTCTTACCGATGAAGATATAGAAAGGTTTAGAAGTGAACTTCCGACTCTTCCTGAAGAGAAGAAAAAGGAATACATCGAAAAACTGGGACTTAGTGAATACGACAGCGAACTTTTGATTTCAACGGATGGAATGAGTGCATTTTTTGATGAGACAGTGAAAAACACAGACGATGTAAAAACTGTGGTAAACTTTTTAATCGGAGATATTTTAGCATATTTAAACAATAACGAAACTGAATTTGACGATATTAAATTCACGCCTAAGCAATTAGCCGATTTAGTAAACCTTATGAAAGGCGGAGACATAAATTTAGGAATTGCAAAGAAGGTATTAAACAATATGTTTGAAACGGGAGATGACCCTGAAAAGATAGTTGAAGAAAAAGGACTTAAACAAATTTCCGATACGGGAGAAATTAAAAAGCTCGTTGAACAGGTCTTAAATGACAATCCTCAGGTTGTCGAAGATTTGAAAAACGGGAAGAAAAAAGCGGGTGGATTTGTCGTGGGACAGGTTATGAGAGCGACAAAAGGACAGGCAAACCCGGGAGTTGTAAACAAACTTATAAATGAAATACTCGGACTTTAAAAAAGAGGCGTAGGCCTCTTTTTTTATTTGTAATATGAGTTATTGTTTTAGTATTTATTATTTTGTTTTATGAATTTATTTATATTTTAAAAAAGTTGTTATTTTTTTGTAATGTAATTTTAGAATATAAATTTTATTTTTGTGGGTTATGTGTCTTTTTCTATTTGCAGTAGATTTTTTAAGTTTTAGTAAAATTTTAATAAATAGATTTACTTAAATAAGATTTATTTGAGTGTAAGTATTGTAAACATTATGATGTTTGTAATATTTAATACGTAATAATGAATGTTTATGGTATGTTGTTTGTTATTTTTAGTTTTTTTATTGATAGTATTATCAGTAGCTTTGTATGGGAGGGGTGAGGTGGGGCGGCGGGTGAAGTGCCATGCACTTCACTAACAGGCGAATTTGATTCGCCTGAACTTTGAAAAAGAGATGATTTTAAAAATAAATTTTTAAAATCATCTCTTTTTAAAAGCCGCCTCCCCACCTCCTCCTAACCCCCACAAAATAATTCATTTGATAATTTTAAACATAAAATGATATAATAAAACAAAAACATTTATTAGGAAAAGACATGAAAAAAGATTATTTGGAATTATTTAAAATATTTTTTAAAATAGGCGGACTGACATTTGGCGGAGGGTATGCTATGATACCCATAATTGAAAGAGAGATTATTGATAATAAAAAGTGGATAGATGAAGAGATGATGCTCGATATTATAGCTATTGCTGAAAGTACACCGGGTGTTTTGGCGGTAAATTGTGCTACATTTACGGGTTATAAAGTGGCAGGGGTTTTAGGCAGTCTTATGGCAACGCTTGGGGTCATAATACCATCATTTTTGATTATAGTTTTAATATCACTGATATTTCCCTTAATTATAAAAAATCAATATGTTTCATATGTCTTTGATGGGATAAAAGCGGGGATAGTGGTTTTAATATTTGAAGCGGGAATAAAGCTATCAAAATCGGTTGAAAAGAACGTATTTAATATAATCTTGTTTTTATTTGCCTTGAGCGTCGCATTGTTTACTGAAATAAACGTAATATATGTTTTACTTGTTTGTGCGATTATCGGAATTTGTTTTACTGTATTTAATGTAAAAAATTTAAAAGAGGAGGAAAAATAATATGGAATTATTTATCACCTTTTTTAAAATAGGTCTTTTTACATTCGGTGGCGGATACGCTATGATTCCTCTTATAAAGCAAGAGGTTTTAAGGCATGGCTGGGCGAGCATAAGCGATATTTTAAACTTTATAGGAATAAGTGAGGCAACTCCCGGCCCCTTTGCGATAAACATTTCAACGTTTATAGGCTTTAAGAGCAATGGAATTCTTGGAAGTCTTTGTTCAACGATAGGGGTAGTCCTGCCGTCTTTTATTATAATTTTAATTATCAGTAAATTTTTCTTTAATTTTCAGGATAATAAATATGTAAGGGGTGTTTTATCGGGGCTTCGTCCTGCGGTTGTCGGACTTATTCTTTGTGCTGCCATAAGTATTTTTACATCCAATTTTTTTGAAAAAAGCAGTGTGGATATAAAAGGTCTTTTGATTTTTGCTTTGACATTTATGATTTATTTAAGAAAAAAGAAAATGCATCCCGCATTTTTGATTTTAATATCGGGTGGGTTTGGACTGTTGTTTTACGGGTTTGTGTGATGTTGTACAAAAGATTTTATAGGGGTATTTGAGGGGGAGTGAGTTTATAAGCTAAAAAAGGGAGGGGCGGCGGCTTTTAAAAAGAGGTAATTTTAAAAATTTATTTTTAAAATTCACTTAAAATGCTAAAAGCCTTTCATAGAAAGGCTTTCGTTTTTATTTGTTAGATGTTTGCTGTTTTTAACTTTCTATTTTCTTAATTTCCTTTTTTAAAAATTCATCTTGAGCGTGTGTATAAACTTCATTTGTTAGATTTATATTAGTATGTCCCATTGTTGTCTGTATAGCTTTTGAGTTTATTCCTTTCTGGTTAGTTAAGGTTGCGAAATAATGTCTGCAAGCCTTAGGTGGTTTATAAGGAATTTTTAATTGTTTTAAAAGGGGTATGTATATCTTTTCACGAAAATGATTATATTTTAATGGGTTGCCTTTTTTTGTAGCGAAAATATAATCAGTTGCTTTGTCATATCTTTCTTTTAAATAAGGTTTAAATATATCTAAAATAACAACTTTTTTATTTTTCCCCGCATATGTTTTTACTCCTATTCCAGTTATAAGACCATTTTCCTCACCTTATGAAATCCCGATCTTTTTC
>CAMSGF010000064.1 GCA_947058225.1 uncultured Eubacteriaceae bacterium | reverse complement strand
TCAACAGTTTCAATATCACTGTGATTTACAATAATACTTTCGCTGTCCGCATCCACTTCACTGCCAAAAATAGCTTTGGAATTTGTTTCGATAAAGTCTTTTATTTCCTTATCGGCATTTTCATAATTGATATCCTTTGAAGTGCTTATTATTCCATCATTTGTAATATGATTTATCTCAATTTCAATTTCAGGGTCTTCATCTTCATCTAAATTGATAGAATTATTTGCATTTTCAAACATAATCATATCATTGTCAATATTTCTAATTGTCGTTTCGCTTTCATCATTGATAGTTACAATAGGTGCATCTTCTTTTATGCTCGGAACCTGTGCTTTTTCTTCGGGCTTATAATCAGGGTCATTTAATATTCTTTCTATTTCATAATCGCTGATAGACTCATCACCAACATCTTCAAACGCCTGTGTAACTGCAATGTCATTTAATTCTTCTTTTTCTTCTTGTACCTCAATATCAACTTCATGTGCTTCATCTGCACTGTCTTCATCCGACTCATCATCTTTATTTTTTGTTGATTCAATCGGCTTAATCGAATAAGACTCTTTTATGGCTTCTTCGTATGCAACATTTGCAACAGAAATTTCATCAGGGTCCTTTAATGGCATTCCCAATATGTATCCGCCAAATTCTTCTTCCTCTTCATCTTCAGTTTCTTCTTCATCTTCATCAATAATATCATCAACCTGAAGTCCCAAAACATCAAGAATATCCTCATCTATCGCCTGAGCAAGTTCTTTTTTAATTTCTTCTTCTTTTTTGTCTATAATAGTTTCACTCTCTTCTTTAATTTCTTCTTTTTCAACTTCTTTGTCTTCTTCTTTTTCCTCTGTAATATCACTATTTTCGCTGATAACTTCGCTTAATGTTTCCTTTTCTTCTGAGTGAACTTCGCTTTCTTCCATCGTCCTTTTAATTACATTTTCGAGGCTTTCTTCTATTGACTTATCAATAATACTGTCTGCAAAGCTATCTTTTTCCCTTTCAAAATCAATCCCGTCTTCCCCGACAACCTTAACATCATTTATTTCACTTGCCTTGTATTCGTCCATACCCATATCATTTTCATCCTCACTTCCGTTGTTGACATATCTTTTAATATCTTCTACCTGTATTCTTCCATCCAAACCGGTTCCCATAACCTTGTTTAAATCAACTCCAAGGTCCTTTGCCAGTTTTCTGGTCGCAGGAGACGCCTTAGTTCTTTTTTCATCATCATAAATACTCATACTCAAATACCTACCTAATAATTTACTATATCTCTGATTGCTTTTGCAATTTCTTCTTCACTTGGTAAAATTTCAGATGCCTTTTTATCTGAATAAGGAATAAATGTATCGTTAAGACAGATTTCCTTTATAGGAGATTGTAAATAGTCAAAACATTCACCTTGACTTATTATAGCACATACTTCACAACCAATTCCACCACTTTTATTCCCCTTATGCAAAATAACTGCCCTACCCGTCTTTTCAACCGATTCAAAAATAGTTTCTTTATCTATCGGATATATTGTCCTAAGGTCAACTATTTCTGCATTTATCCCCTCTCCTTGAAGTTCATTTGCAACTCTCATAGCAGTATTTACCATATCCCCGTATGTAATAATACTTACATCCTCTCCCGCTCTTGCCACATTTGCAGATGAAAATTCCAAAACTTCTTCTGTCGCTTCATAATTAAACCTTTTTTTCTTTAAAACTTTTTCTTCAAATAATATCACAGGCTGTTTTTCCAAAAACGCTCCCTTAATACATTTCACTGCATCTGTCGTGTTAGACGGGAATACAACCTTTAACCCCGGATAATGACAAAGAGCAGATTCTATATATTCACTTTCCTGTGGAGATACAAAAGGCTCATATCCAATGGAAACCCTTATTAAAAGACTGCCGAATTTCAAATCATCGTATACTAAATTTAATTTAGCTGCATAATTTACGATAGGGTCAATACATCTTAAAAGCTCACTTGCCTTTAACTCGAGAATTACATTAAACCCACTCATTGCAAGTCCTATCGCCATTGTAGTATAGGTATCTTCACTGCATGGAACATCTATAATTCTGTTGTGAGGGAGCATAACATCATATCCTCTGCTTACCTTATGCTCTCCGAGATATTCCAAATCCTGACTTATTAAAACACAATTTCTGTTTCTTCTAAGTTCATATGATATAGTATCCTTAATTGCCTGATTAAAAGTAATATCAATCATTATTTTACATCCTCCCCAGAATCGTCTTCCACCGTATTTAAAAAGTCATTTAAGAAAGAATCAACCATATCCGCATCGTCCAAAACAGGTATGTCATCAGCTGAAATGGTATCTTCTTTGCTTTGTTTTTCTTCATCTTCCAATTCATCTTCATTTAAGATGTCATCTTCTTTATCTTCTTTTATTTCTTCACTTTCCTTTGCACTTTCATTTGAAATAAATTCTTTAACATTAAAAGAATCTTGTTCTTCATCTTTATTTTGATTTAAAACTTCTTTTAACATCTTAATTTCTTCATATGCTTCGCTTTTTTCATCTAAGACATTATCATCTGCTTCTTGTTCTTCTTCACCTTGTTTATCATTGTTATTTTCTTTATTATCTCTATCATCAATTTCGGTCTTTATAACAAACTCTTCATCGTCCATTTCCATACTGTCATCAATTAATTCTTCCTGCCTTATTATATCGCCGATTATATCTTCTTCCCCAAATATCTTGTTAAATACTGTTGAAACTTCTCTTGTCGCATTTTCTTTCATTAAGTTTAAATCATTCGTATTCCCTGCTCCGACATTTACGAGATACCTACCGAGAAGGTTTATCGGGTCTCTCATAAAATAATGGTCAAGTTCTTCTTTCGGACGATTATCTACGCTCTTATAGGTATGAGGATAATATCTGTAAGTCTTTGCCTCTATCAGTATAGGACCTTTCCCCGCTCTCGTATATTTTGAGGCTTTTCTGAATGCTTCATAAACTTCCAAAACGTTGTTTCCGTCTACTATTATACCGGGCATGGAATATCCCTTTGCCCTAAGTGCAATATCCTTTACTGTGGAAGTTGAATCAAAACTCTTATCTTTATCATAAAAATTATTTATAACAAGAAATATCATAGGTAGCTTTAATTTAGATGCTAAATTCAAACTTTCGCTAAACGTCCCCTCATTACTCGCACCATCTCCTATGACGGATACAACTATATTATCCGACCCGTTTAACTTTTCTGCTAAAGCCGCACCAAGCGCCAAACCGACATTTCTCGCAGGAGATATGGCAAGTCCCTCATGACACACAACGTCATCCTTAAAATAGAAAGGTCCGCCTTTTCCCTTTGCATATCCGCCGTCTTCTCCGATAAGTTCAAGAATCATCTTTTCCATATCAAGTTCCAAAGCGATACAAAAATCTAAATTCCTATGATTTGTAAAAACCTTATCCTTACCGTTTAATGCAATCGTGCATCCGGCTGATACTGCCTCCTGTCCGCTTGCAAGATAAAAATTACCTTTGATTTTTCCCCTGTCACAGTAGTGTGCGATTCTTTCCTCGAAAATCCTGGCTTTTAACATCTTGTAAAATAATTCGATTATTTTTTGTTCTTCTAAACCCATATTACTTCTTCTCCTACTTTCTCCTATATGATAAAAATTCCTGTGCGTATATTAAATCTTCCGGAGTCGTTATTTTTATATTCGTATAAGACCCCTTGACAATCTTTACGTTAACCCCGTTTTGTTCAACTAAAAACGAATCATCAGTTCCGACAATTCCCTTTTCAATGGCCGATAAATGAGCTTCCTTTAAAATATCGGCCTTAAAAGTCTGCGGCGTTCTTATATTGTATAAGCTGCTTCTGTTTACAGTCTTTTTTACATAACCATTTTCATCAATTCTTTTAACCGTCTCTTTTACGGGAACTGCCAAAATGCACGCTCCGTATTCTCTCGCTCCGTCAATTGTTTTTATTATCTCTGATGAAGATATAAGAGGTCTTGCCCCATCGTGTACGGCTATTATATCCGTCCTTTCATCTGTTTTAACTATAGCATTAAACACAGATTCCTGCCTTGTATCCCCACCTGTTACTACCTTAAACGGAGTTTTTATCTTATATCTGTCAAGTACTTGCTTTTTAAAAATATCTTTTTCGTTTTTACCTACCACAACTATAATTTCATCAACTTCTTCACATTCATCAAAAGCTATAATTGTTCTAAGTAAAATAGGCATTCCCGATAAAGTTATGTATTGTTTATTTATACTTTTGTTCATTCTGGTTCCCCTGCCTGCCGCAGGGATAATGGCGCTTACAAAGTCCTTACTCATAAAATTCTCCATATTTACCTATTTTATGTTATATTATAACATATTTTTATCTTTAAATGAAAAATAATTGTTTTTACATACAATAATATGGTCAAAAATCTCTATTCCGACAATATTTGCAGTGTGAATTAACTTCTTTGTTATGTTTATATCTTCATCCGAAGGCGAAGAATCTCCTGCGGGATGATTATGCACCAATACTATCGCAGCTGCCTTTGTCTTAAGTGCAAGGGAAAAGACTTCTCTCGTATGCACAAGCGACATATTTATAGTGCCGATTGAAATCTCCTCAACTCTTGTGACAAAATTTTTTGTATTAAGAAGCACAATTCTAAAATGCTCTGTGTCATATAAACCCATATCCCACCTAAACATCTCATATATATCCTCAGAAAAGAAAACCTGTCTTTTATCTTCTTCGGGTTCATATCTTCTCTTTCCAAGTTCAAGGGCAGAAACTATCTGCATAGCTTTTACAGGCCCCATCCCTTTTTGAGATGAAAGTTCATTTACACAGGTCATCGCTTCAAGCCTTCCGAATCTCCTCATAAGGTTTTTACTAAGTTCCAATACGTTTTTTGTATTATCACCGTTTCTGATAATCAAAGAAATAAGCTCTTCCGTATCCAAGTTGCTCGCATCTTCCCTGTAAAGCCTATCTTCAATCTTTTTTAAAACCGACTTATTATTACCTCTTTTTTCAATCATAGCAATAAGCAAATTCCTTTCTCAGTATAGAATATAACGTATTAACGCTAAGCCCTACCACATTATAATAACAACCCTCAATATATTTTACAAACACACTGCCCTTTCCCTGTATCCCATACCCACCGGCTTTGTCAAAAGGTTCACCGGTATTTATATACCACTTTATTTCCTCTTTTGATAATTTATTAAAATAAACTTTGGTATTTATAATTTCACTGACTTGCTTTTTTGAGTCCATAACCGTTATGCAGCTTTTAACCTCATGCATACTCCCGCTTAAATTAAGAAGCATATCATAAGCATCTTTTTCATCAACAGGCTTTGTGAATATCCTTCCATCCTTTACAACAACAGTATCACAGGATATTATAATATTATTATCACATTCATTATTTTTAATACATTTTCTGTATACATCCAAAGCTTTATTATGTGAAATTATCTTTAAATTCTCATCTATTGTCTTTAAATTATCAAAATTTTCTTCACATTCAGGGACCATAATTTCAAAATCAAGTCCGCAATAACTGTCCTGATACACCTCATACTCCTTTACCTTTAACTCTGGCTGATAGACA
>CAMSGF010000063.1 GCA_947058225.1 uncultured Eubacteriaceae bacterium | reverse complement strand
GACCTCTGGACCTGTCGGCTAATACCGGCGTAGGGAAGCAATTTCTTACGCCCGTACTGCGTCTGAAAGAGCTTCCGATTGATTTGGAAGCTCTCTTTTTTTACCCTCTGGGGCATGGGGAATCGGAACAGTCATAGGAGAAAACAAATTATGTCATTTATGAAAGAGGTACTGGAAAAGAATATCCCCATCTGGGACAAATGCATGGCTACGCCGTTTGTGCAGGAGATGAAAGAAGGAACGTTGCCCTTTGAATGCTTTAAAGATTATATGATTCAGGACAGCATTTACCTGAAGCATTATGCACGAGTTTACGGGAAAGAGATCTATCATGCCAAATCACTGCGGGAGATCCAGCTTTATTATTCCGTGTTGAGTTTCGTTACGGATACGGAATCTGCGGTACGGCTGAAGTATCTGGAACGGTTCGGTATGACGGACGATGATATCGAGTCTATTGCTCCGCTGCCGGAAAATCAATATATTGAAGGGATGTGCAAGCACGAAAAGCGTAATTACCAATAGTTTCCAAACCTTCAAAAACTGATGCTGAAACCAGTGAAGTACAATTATAAAAAGCGTTATTACCAATGCTTGTAACTGTGCTTGGAATAGTTACAGAAACCAATTTTGTATTTTGAAAAGCACCACTTCCAATAGTCTTTACTCCATTAGGAATATATACGCTCAATAAATTGGAAAGTCCGTAAAAAGCATAATCTCCAATATTATTTATACCATCTTTAATGACAACTGTATTGATTTTATCCTTATGTGCACTCCATGATGGGAGATTAGAAGTTGTATAGTTTGAAATAGCACCGGTTCCTGAAATAGTAAGAACACCACCATTGGTCAATGACCATTTGAGATTACCTTCATTTCCATTTGCAGTTTCTTCATCAGCATTTTTTTCTTCCGAATAACCAACAGGATAACGTGTGATTAGCATATTTGCTCTTTCTACTTCTGATATACTCATTGCTCTTCCCCAATGAACAGTTCCATTATAATTAGCCTCAGCGATTATTAGCCCACCTGAAGTAACCTGCAACACTATTACGACATGGCTATTACCATTAACCCGTAAAATATCGCCAACTTTTACATCTTCATACGAAAATTTAATTAATGCTCTGTTAGGAAGATTTCCAAAGGCTGCATCGCTTAATTCAAATGCAAATGCCGCGCATCCTACGGCGACAATATTTACCCCTCCTATTGGACCTCCGTGCCAGCGATATTCCGTTCCGTTTCCATATGGTGTGTGATTTGTAAATTTCATACCTTCGGGATATTTAGACTGAAGAGCCGTCATACGATCATAAGCCTCTTGATATGTTGGATAAGTAGCTGCTTTATTGTCTTTTATTGCAACTACTTGTTTTTTTTCATTTTGCTTAACATCTATATCAGGTATAATGCCCGAAAGTGACTTTGTTGATTCTTTGTCCAATTCTGTAACAAGTTGAAGCTCATCCTCTTGTTGAATGTCTGTATCGATTGGAGTATCATAAAATGTTATTATTTCCTCATCGCCTGTGTCTACATCACTGGTAGCTGCAAATGAAGGTGTTGTAAAAGATAGCAACATCAATATTGACAGCAAAAATGTGAATACCTTTTTTTTGTATGTTTTTTTTAATTTCTTTTTGAAATACATAAATGCCTCCTTTTTATAAAAGTCTTTGTATTCGCATAGAGTTAATTAAATTATCTTAAGGTATGAATATTATTATGTATTTACATCAAGTAGGATAAATTCCAAAAATATGCGATTTATTATAACTTTTAAAATGATTATTTTTCATTATATAATATCTTTTTTTAAAAATCAAAATATTGTGTCAGTTATTTAAAAAGTTAATATTCGATGTGTTAAACAAAGCAAATATTTTAAAAGTTAATATAAAAACACAAATTAATTGGTTTTGAAAGGTATTTTTAAATTTCATTATAATGAACCCGCCGCCTCACAGCTTATCCTCATACATATTTTTTTATTAATCAAACATAGTGGCTTTACCTATCGTCGCACCAAACCTATCAATTTAAGATAATTCAAACTTAAAAATACTTATACATTACATTGCTTTTTTATCAATCAAACAAAAAAACGGCCAAAAGACCGTTTTTACTTCAATTTATTTTACGCTAATTCTTTATCTGACCTAGCAGTTTCAAATTCTTTTATAATTTCATCTGAAGGTTCTTTTGTAAGCAGGCTTACGATAAAGATTACTCCGATTCCGACCAAAAACGCAGGTAGTAATTCATAAATTCCAAACACACCGCCCATAGGCTTAATCAAGTATTTCCAAACAAATACCATAACTCCGCCTGCTACCATACCGCATACCGCTCCTTGAAGCGTCGTTCTCTTCCAAAACAGTGAACATATCATAATAGGTCCGAAACTTGCACCAAAGCCTGCCCAGGCAAATGACACGATTCCAAATACTGAACTGTCTGGGTTTCTTGCAATGATAATTCCTAAAATTGCTATTATTACAACAGTCGCCCTCGCTGCAAACATACTTTGTTTTTCTGATAATTTAAAATGAAAAGTTTCCTGTAATAAATTTTCAGAAACACTTGAAGAGGCTGCAAGAAGCTGTGAATCTGCAGTTGACATTGTGCTTGCCAAAATTCCTGCAAGGATAAGACCTGCCATAAGAGCCGGGAATATTCCATGCGTTGAAAGAAAACTTGCAATATGAATGATTATTGTTTCAGTATCACTGCCTGCTAATTGACCTATAATACCTGTGCTTGTTAAGGTTCTTCCGACAATACCGATTAGCACTGCGACAGCCATAGCTATAACAACCCAAACAGATGCAACCCTTCTTGATAATTTTAACTTGTTTTCATCTTCAATGGCCATAAAACGAAGAAGTATATGAGGCATCCCGAAATATCCAAGTCCCCATGAAAGAGTCGTTATTATCTGAAGGAATGTATAAGGTGCACTCGATGCTGACGATTCCACATATGTATTCGTAAACGAGAAAAAGCCCGGAAGTGCTTTTGCATTTTCTACAACTGCTCCCATTCCTCCTGCTGAAATTGTTGAAAAAATAAGAACAAAAAGAATCGAAATAGTCATTATTATGCTTTGAACAAAGTCAGTTGTTGATGCTGCCAAAAATCCTCCCGCTGCGGTATAACCGACTATAACTACCGCAGAAATTATCATTGCAGTGACATAATTTATTCCAAACAGTGAAGAAAACAGCTTTCCGCATCCTGCAAATCCCGATGCTGTGTACGGAATAAAGAATACGATTATGATAAGAGCAGAAATAGCCGCCAATATATTTTTACTGTCACGAAATCTTTTTGAAAAAAACTGTGGCAGTGTAAAAGAGCCTGTTATGTGGGTGTATCTTCTTAATCTTTTAGCCGTAAAAAGCCAGTTTAGATATGTACCCACAGCAAGTCCTATAACTGTCCATCCAACATCTGCAACGCCTGAAAGATATGCAAGACCCGGAAGTCCCATTAAAAGATAACTCGACATATCCGAAGCTTCCGCGCTCATCGCAGTGACAAACGGTCCAAGCTTTCTTCCTCCAAGATAAAAATCTGATGCAGATTCATTTTTCTTTGCAAAGTGAAATCCTATCAACAGTACAATGCCTAAATAGGCAATTATTACAATTAACATTAAAATAGCTGATGTACTCATAAAATCTCCTCCTTAAAATATTTTTTGATAAATTAAATCATAAAGTGGTAAAAAAATATTAAATTAATAAATAAAATACCTATGATAAATATTGTAGATAAAAAGTTTTTAATATACTTAAAATGTATTAAGACATAAAAAAAATACTATCTCTCTATTTAATTGCCTTTTTATTATACCATAAAAAATGCTGTTTGAAAAGAAAGTGTTTTTATGTAAGATTTTATAACAAATAAAGATAACAATTATTTGAAACACTCTAACAGTTTTTTTGCTCCGAATATTTCTGCATCAACCAACGCTTTCATTTTTTCCACATTGACTATATGTATATCAGAAACTTCATTTTTCCATTTAACCGACATTTGCGATGTTATCCCATCTTTATATTTATTTAAAATTTCAAGCCTTTCATTTAAAAGTGATATCTGTTCGTCCTTTGAAAGAATATTCATAAAAAAGGCCGCTATGGAAAATACGTTTGTGTCATAATCAAATGTTAAAATAGATTTTCTTAATGTTTCTTTCAGCTTTCCTGTTCCCTCATCTGTAATGTTATAGACTTTCTTTTGAGGCATATTCCCGTTTTTTTCAATATTCCCCACTATATAATTTTTTTTGCAAAGCGTTTTAAGTGTTGCATAAACTGTCGAGTCTGCGATATTAAACCACCACTTCACATTCATATATTCGAGCATTTTAATTATTTCGTATGCGTTTATGGGTTTATCGTATATAATTCCCAATAAAACAGTCGCAGGTTTTGATAACATAATTTTCTCCTTGACAATAGTATATATTTATACTACTATATATATAAAGTAGTATGATAATAAACTATTTTAATGATATGTTATCATATATTCTTTAAAAAATAAATATGAAAGGAGAATTTTTATGCCACAGCTCAATAAAGGAGGGAAATTTGTATACGGCTTTTCTGTTATAAACGATGATTTATACGTAAATTTTCCACCTGAAGCATTAAAAAACTACAAAATTGAAAATGAAGATAAGATTATTATATTCCAAAGCAGCAAGATAACAGGGGGATTTTGTGTTACGACAAAAAACTTGCTTGAAAATTCAAAATTAAATGGCATATTGGAAAACTTACCAAAACTGAAAAATTTTGAAATAAAAAGTAAGGAACTTATAAAATACAAAAATAAAATTTATACGTGGTTAAATATATATGATGGGAAAATAAAGCTTACAGAGGAGTTTTTAAAAGCGTTTGAACTTAAGAAAGGAATGAAACTGCTTGCCATAAAAAGCAGCGATATAGCTTTTGCAATGGGAGCAAAGGGAATTTTACTTGAAAGGGCAAATGAATACAAGGGGAAACTTAATATATATTAAAGATATTATGGATAAAAAAGAACTTTCAAAAAAAGCCTTTGATAAGCAGGCTGGAAATTATGACTTTGATAAAAACGGGAAACACGCAAGAAAACAGTATAAACATATCCTAAATAAAGTGGATAAATTGAAGTTTTCAAATGTTTTGGATGTGGGGTTTGGAACGGGAGAGATATTAAAAAATATTATGGAAAAATATCCTGATAAAAATTATTACGGAATCGACATATCTGAAAATATGTTAAAAAAAGCAGGTGAAAAATTAAAGAATGAAGCAAACCTTTCATTAACATTAGGCGATAGTGAAAATCTGCCTTATGAAGATGAAAAATTTGATTTAATACTTGTAAATGATTCCTTTCATCATTATCCAAACCCAAATAGAGTAGTAAGAGAAATATTCAGGGTATTAAAGAAGAGAGGACATTTGATATTAAGCGATTATTATAAATCATTTTTTATAAGACTTATAATGAATACATTTATTTCGTTTAGCATTGACGGTGATGTAAAAATATATTCCAAAAGAGAAATGGAAAACTTTTTAAAGGAAGCAGGCTTTAAAATAATTGACGCTGAAATATTAAATTCCGCACTGTTTTTTACTGCAAAAAAACAATAATT
>CAMSGF010000062.1 GCA_947058225.1 uncultured Eubacteriaceae bacterium | reverse complement strand
CCACATACAAAATTATTTTTTGATGTACATATGATGGTCAGAGAACCTGACAGATACATTCCAAGAATAGTTGAAGCAGGAGCAGATATGATTACGGTTCACGCTGAAGCGACAACTCATCTACACAGAAGTTTACTTCTTATAAAAAGTCTTGGTGTAAAATGCGGAGCAGTTTTAAATCCCGCAACACCAGTGGACGTTTTAAAATACGTTTTGGATGAAGTTGATATGATACTTCTTATGACTGTAAACCCAGGCGGTGGCGGAGGAAAGTTCATCGAAAACAGCGTTGAAAAGGTTAAGGAATTAAAAGAATTAATCGGCGACAGAGATATTGATATTGAAGTTGACGGTGGGGTTAATACTTCAAATGTAAAAAGATTGGTTGATGCAGGTGCAAATGTTATCGTTGCAGGTTCATTTGCATTTACCGGAGATGTCAACAAAAATTTAACTGAGTTAAGAAAAGCTTGTGAATAAAAGGCTTTAAATAGGAGAAATAAAAAATGAAAGCTGCAAGATTACATGGAGTACAAGATTTAAGATTGGAAGATGTGCCAAAACCCGAAGCTAAACCGGGTGAGGTTTTAATTAAGGTTAAGGCTGTTGGTATATGTGGTTCGGACCTTTCAAGATATCGCAGTCACGGACCAAAATTTCCTGACAGGGGACTTTTCACATTCGGACACGAATTCAGCGGACAGATTGAAGCGGTTGGAGAAGGTGTAAAGGACTTTAAAGCGGGTGACAGGGTAACGGCCTGTCCTGCACTTCCTTGTTATGAATGTGAATATTGTAAAAAAGGTGAATACGCAAGATGTATGACTCTTGAAGTTATCGGAGCCGTAAGAGACGGGGCTTATGCGGAATACATAACTATGCCTGAAAGAAATGTAGTTGCTATTCCTGATACTGTGTCTTACGAACAAGGTGCGGTAATAGAACCTACTGCAGTTGTATTTCATGGATTTTATAAGACACAGATGCAACCGGGAGATGATGTTGTTGTAATGGGTTGCGGACCTATCGGTCTGCTTTCAGTGCTGGTTGCAAAAGTATTCGGAGCAAAGAGAATTATTGCTATCGATATTATGGAAGAAAAGCTTGAATGGGCTAAGCAATGCGGAGCTACTGATGTTGTTTTATCAAAGGTTGATGATTATGACTCAGCGAGAAACGGGGTATTGGAAGTTACAGGCGGAAGAGGAGCTGATATTGTAGTTGAATCAGGTGGAACACCTATAACTTCTGCACAGGTATTAGGACTTGGATGCAAAGGTGCGAAAGTATTATACCTTGGTATACCATATGGAGATATAAACATCCCAAGAGAATACTTTGAAAAAATCGGAAGAAGCGAACTTACAGTTTATGGCTCTTGGAATGCTATTCAACAAGGTTTCCCAGGAAAGCCTTGGCACACAGCTGTATCTATGTTGGACAAGGGGCTAATAGACTACGGTCCAATCATTACTCACAGATACCCACTTGATGATATAGAAAAAGTATTCAAAGAAAACTTTGAAAGAAAAACGTTATTTGGAAAGATTATGTTCTTCCCGGAAGGAGTTGAAAAATAATGGAAGGTCAATTTAAAACTATTGCTATCGGCTCAGACCATGCAGCAATTACTGAAAGAAAATTACTTATAGAAGAATTGGAATCATGGGGAATAAAGGTCATCGACAAAGGACCTGATGCTCCAAAACCTCCTGTGCAATTTTCTCATATAGCAGAAGAAGTTGCGTTGGAAGTTGTAAATGATAAAGACGGCGAAACAGGTGGTATCTTAATGTGCGGAAATGGCGTTGGAATGTCTGTTGCTGCGAATAAGGTGCCCGGAATAAGAGCAGCTGTTTGTAACGAATTATTCACAGCTGAATATGCAAAAAGGGATACAAAACTAAATGTGCTTACAATGGGGGCGAGAGTTATTGCTCCGAGAATGATGGCTGAAATCGCCAAGGTTTGGATTGAAACTGAATATTCAAAAGAACCAAGATTTGCTGAAAGACTCGGTGTTATGGCTGAAATGGAAGCTAAATATAGAGTAAAATAAGAAATTAAAAAAGACTAAAGGGAAATTTCCCTTTAGTTTTTTTATTATTAAAAAGGAAAGGAAACATATTATGGATAAGATAGCAGCTTCAATTATGTGTGGAAATGCCCTTGAATATATGAAAGAGTTGGACGCATTAAAAGAAGCAGATGTGGATATGATTCATTATGATGTTATGGATGGTAAGTTTGTTTCAAATTTAGGGATGGGGCTTTATATGCTTGAAGCTATGAAAGAATACACTGATATGGTTTTTGATGTGCATTTGATGGTTGTTGAGCCTGATAACTACATCGAAAGAATCGCAGCTACGGGAGCAGAATACATATGTGTTCACGCAGAGGCGGTAAAGCACTTGAGCAGGAGCATTTTAAGAATTAAAAATGCGGGTGCAAAAGCGGGTGTTGTGCTAAATCCATCTACAAATTTAAATGTCTTGGACAATGTCATTGAAGATATTGATTTAGTTTGTCTTATGACAGTAAACCCTGGGGGGTCGGGAGAAAAATTTATTGAAAATCAGTACAAAAAAATTGCTGATTTAAAAGCGATGAAGGAGAAGTATAATAAAGATTTACTTATCGAAGTTGATGGAAATATCGGACCTGCAACAATTCCAGGTTGTGCAAAGGCAGGAGCAGATGTTTATGTCTGCGGAACGAGTGCGATATTTAAAGGAGACAGGGCAAAATATAAGCCGCTTACAAAAGAAATGAAAGATATAATACATAAAGCGGTGGGGGAGGTTAAATAATATGAGAGATATAAAAGTCTCGGCGTCAATTATGTGCGGCAACCCCTTGAAGTTTGGATGGGAGCTTGAAAAGCTTGAAAAGTCCGGTGCAGATTTGATTCATTTTGATGTTATGGACGGTCATTACGTTGAAAATATCGCAATGGGAATATACATGCTTGAACAGATGAAAAAAAAGACGAGTATCCCATTTGATGTTCATCTTGCTATGTTTAACCCTGAAAAGTACATTGAAAAGTTTTGTGATATTTTAGATGAAAATGATTATCTTCATATTCATCCCGAAAGCACAATTCATATTCACAGGGTTTTGAGGGATATAAAGAAGATGGGAGTTAAAGCAGGCGTTGCATTAAATCCTGCGACAAATGAAGATGCCCTCGAATATTTAATAGAGGATATCGACATAGTTCTTGCGATGACTGTTTCACCCGGCTTTGCGGGACAAAAATTTATCAAGCAGACTTTAGGAAAGATAAAGGCTATAAGAGAAAGGGCGAATGAAGTAAACCCTGATTTACTTATAGCAGTTGACGGGAACATCAATAAAAATACCATTCCTGATTGTATAAAAGCGGGAGCGGATGTATTGGTAGCCGGAACATCTTCTATATTTAAAGGTGAAGATGCCGATTATAAGGCTCTTATGAATGAAATGAGAAGTTGTGCTGATTAATAATGATTATACTAAACTACAAAGGGGTATAATATTATAAATATTGTGTTATACATTATTTTTACTGGTTTTGTTGGTTTAGCAAGAAGTTAAATTTATAAATAGTTGTATAGTTTGTTTTGTAAAAAATTTATTTAACTATTTTGATTTATATGGTATGTGGATAATGTCTGTATAATATTTGTAAGGTTATGATAATAATTTAAAATTATAATATTAATTTTATTAAAAATAATATAAAGGAGAAAAAGATATGAGTGAAATGATGAGAGGCTTATGCCTAAACGAAGACCGTAAATTAGAACTTAGGGAATTTCCTGTTCCTGAGCCAAAGAAAGGTTATGTAAGAGTAAAGGTAGAAAGAGGAGGAATCTGTGCGACTGATATAGGATATTGGAAGTTTGGTTCTGAAAGACTTGGGGAACTGCCTGTAATTATAGGACACGAAGGATGCGGAATAGTTGATAAGCTTGGGGAAGGTGTAAGTGATGTTAAAAAAGGCGACAGAGTTATCATTATGACGACATACGAAGTATGCGGAAAATGCAGATACTGTAGGGAAGAAGCTACAAATATTTGTATAAACAGAGTGGGAATCGGTTCTAAGAAGAACGGTGTGTTCGCTGAATATGTTGAAATTCCTGAAACAAGCTGTATTAAAATGCCTGACAATGTAAGTTTTGATGAAGGTGCATTGGTTGAAGTTTTAGCCTGTGGTGTTCATGCTACAAGAGAAATGACAACAGTTCATATGGATGATGTTGTATTGGTATCAGGTCCTGGACCTATCGGAACACTCGCAGCTATGTCAGCAAAAGCTGCGGGAGCAACTGTTATTCTTGCAGGTCTTGCACAGGATGCACCAAGACTAAAGATAGCTAAGGAACAACTTGGTATTGATTATTGTGTTGACCAATCAAAAGAAGACTTAAAGAAGCTTGTTATGGATTTAACAGATGGATACGGAGCAGATGTATGTGTTGAATGTGCCGGGGTTTATCCATCATTTAATACATGTCTTGATTTAGTAAGAAAGAAAGGAACAATTTCTCAAATGGGAGTATTCCATGCTCCTGCAAAAGAACTTGATTTATATCCAGTTCTTCAAAAGGAAGTAAGAATTCATGGTTCTCTTTCTCAAAAACCAACTGCATGGCATATTGCTCTTGACCTTATTGCTAAAGGAAAGGTTGATGTTAAGCCATTGGTATCAGATGTTCTTAAATTGGAAGATTGGGAAGAAGGTTTTGAAAAGGCATCTAATGTAACAGGATTTAAAGTATTGTTTGCTCCACAGGATAAATAATATTGTGAAAAAAAATAAAAAAGCACGACTTTGTCGTGCTTTTTTTATTTGTGTGAAATTTTTGCATGGGGTTTAGGTGTATTATTATGATTGTTGTTTAATTAATAAAGAATAGAGTTTTTTAGTAATTTAATTAATATAAAGCAGAGTTTTTTATATAAAGTGTGGGTGGGGCGGCGGCTTTTAAAAGAGCAGATTTTGAAAATTTATTTTCAAAATCTGCTCTTTTAAAAGTTCAGGCGAATAAAATTCGCCTGTTAGTGAAGTGAGTTTCACTTCACCCGCCGCCCCACCAATGTATGGGTCAAACTGATAAAGAACAAAAAATTGATTTGCAAATAGACGCCGCCCCCTACCAATATATAAGTCAAACTCTCTTCATTTATGTTTACACTTATGATATCCCAGCCGCCCCACCATATATGAATTAAAGTAACGGAAAGAATATGATACATTGCTTAAAAAGTGTTGTCCCTCTATATATAAATCAAGTCGATTGAGAGGATATAATGCGTTGCCTAAAAAGCACCATTCCAACCATATATTAATCAAATACATTGATTAAGAGCACCGCTCTATCCTATATGAATCAAACGTCAATTAGTTAATTATAAGTGATGTCATAATAAAGACTTATTTATAAAACAATGAGATTTATTTGGAAAATTTAACTGTTTTAAGGAATATTTATTATTAAATTATATAGCACGAAATAAAGCTTGAGATTATTTTAAATATATAAAATATTTTACAAGCAGATAAAAGAAAATATCCAAACAAATATTGTCTGTTATAAAAAAAATAAATGATATAAAGAAGTTTAAATCTAAATAAAATTTATCGCATATAAAAGTTATTGTCATTGTTTATGGGAATGTACACATCCAGTGATACTACAAACGAGTTTTTTTTCTTAAATAATCTGTTTAGATAATCAAAATATACTCCCGGTGATGGGCTGGGCCGGAACTGCCGATGTCTGAACATCCGGTACCGG
>CAMSGF010000061.1 GCA_947058225.1 uncultured Eubacteriaceae bacterium | reverse complement strand
GACCATTTCAAAGATGAAAAATAAGGACAACTGTTCAATGGCATTTGCCGATGGTAAAGTTTATTTAGCATATAGTGATAATGCAAAGATAGAATACTGCAACAAGATGATTGAGTATGATTTTAGCTCTTCAAAGGGCTTTAACATATACACAGGACTTGTTATATATCATTTGTTTACAAAGAATAACACTTTATTTATAGGGAGTAAAGATTATATCATATCTACAGGAATTTTAAATGAAGAAAACGGGAGAGGTTTAAGTGATTACAACCCGATTTTAAACAGGAGAGTGCCTATTGAATTTAAGGTAAGGTCAAAGATGTTTGATTTTGGTCACTTTAATAAATACAAATATTTAAAGAGAATTATGCCGGTATACCTTCAAAATATAGATATGGAAGGCGACAGTGTTTTATCCATAAGTGTAGTAGGTGAAGATTCAAGCAAGGTTTCTCAAAGTTTAGATTTAAAAGATTCTCTTATATGGGGCAGAGCTTGGGGAAATATCTGGGGATTTAGTGAAGTTATGTATAAGTATATGGAGATGGATTTGACTTCAATTAATTTTGAACTTGAATTGGAGCATAAGACATTTGATGATATGCTTGTGCTACTTAGTCTTGGATTTGTGTACGATGTGCTTAAAACAGAAGTCGGACATTCCAAAGGGAATGAAGGGAAATTGTTGGAATAGGAAAGTAAAAAAATTATTTGCTTTTAATAATTAATTTTATATGTGTTTAATTAGAGGTAGTAGTTTTAAAAAGAGGAGTTTGAAAATAAATTTTTAAATTCCTCTTTTTTAAAGTTTATGCGGTCTTTGTCGCCCGTTAGTGAAGTGCATTGCGCTTTATCTACCCCCCCCTTTTTTCCTTTTTTATCGTCCATTTACAATAATTTAATTATGATTAATAAAGATAAAGATTTTAAAATTTATCAAGTTTATTTTAATAAAATACTAAAAATAATTTGACCGTAATTATATATTAAGTTTAGTAAAATTGTAACTATTTTAAATATAAATGTAATTAAAAATGGATTCATAAACAATATATACTAAAAACCATAGAGCATATTTTTTAGTAAAACAAGAATTATACTCAAATATTATGACTTTTTTAATCATTTTTTAATAATTATTTTTATTGATTTAGTGATAGCCAAGTGATAAAATTATTATAGAATGTAAAAATAAAAGACATAATCCATGCAAGTTATAAGATTGTATAGGAATGTCAAAGGAGATGTTATTATGAATAGGAACAAAATGATTTCAGTTGTATTGTCAGTATTGATGGTATTTAGTACAATGCCTATTGCTGCATTTGCACAAAATGAAGAGGCTATGGACGGAGCGCTGAAAATTGACACTTTAGATACAATAGAGGATACATCAGATTTAACTCAGACCGAAGAAATAGATGAGGATATAAAAAAAGATTTGAATCTTGATGTGGACTTGCCTGATGACATTAATAATATAGATAATGAACTTGAACAGAAAACCGATGAAAAAGTAAATAAAAAAGCATCAAAATCTCAGATTTCTTTTAAAAAGAATAAAAAGAAAAAACAGTACATAGACGGCGAAGTTATTGTTATGTATGATGTCAGCACAAATAATATAAAAAAGAGTGCAAAAGATGTTGTAGGTGATGATGTTGTTATTGAATCAAGTTTAGATTTCGGAAGTGCAAAAAAGTTAAACACAGAAAATATCGAAGCATCGAATTTTGAAGTTGTAACAAAGAAAGCAAAGGAATCGGCTAATAAGAGAAGAGTTGTTTCTCTTGTAAAAAGCAGTAAATATTCTACTAAGCAGTTATTAAAGATATATAAAAGCAAAAAAGATATTATTGAGGTTCAGCCTAATTATAAGGTTCATGCCTTGCAGGCTTCATCTTTTTCGTCTATAAATGACCAGCTTAAAAGCTATCAGTGGGCGTTAAATAATACGGGGCAGAATGCCGGAAAAGCAGGAGAAGATATACAAATTGATTCAGCGTGGAATAAAAATACGGGCAGTGAAAAGGTTGTTGCCATTGTTGACACAGGTGTTGATTTAAAACATGAAGATTTAAAAGACAATCTTTGGACAAATCCTAACACAAAAGTTTTAAAAGGGCTTCACGGATATGATTTTGTAAACGGTGATGACAATCCGCAGGATGATGACGGACACGGAAGTCACGTCGCTGGAATTATCGGTGCAAAAGCAAATAACTCGGTTGGTATAAGTGGAGTCAATCAAAATATAAAAATAATGGCTTTGAAGTTTTTGGATGCAACCGGTTCAGGAAGCACATATGGTGCGATGAGCGCTTATAACTACATATATAAAGCTCAAAGTATGGGAGTTGATGTAGTTGCGGTAAACAATTCTTGGGGTGGTGAAGCCGATGAAGAGGAAGGTGTATTAGGGGCTTTAATTGATTTAGTCGGAGAAAACGGTGCAGTATCGCTTTGTGCCTCAGGAAATGAATATACAAATACGGATGAATCTTATAATTCGCCAAGCTGTATAGACAGCGATTATATCATATCGGTTGCTGCGGGCAATGAAAAAGGAAAATTAGCTGAATTTTCAAATTACGGAACTAAAACCGTTGATGTTGCAGCTCCGGGAGTCGATATATTATCATCTGTATCTTATCCTTGCTATAATCCAAGTATTTATAATTCTGACGGACTTAACATTCAGTCAAGTGCAAGTCAAAAGTATGAATCATTTGACGGCAGTTCGAGTTCAGGAGTTACTGTTATAGATGCAAGCAGCAACAAAAGTTCAGCTACACTTTCAACAAATTGCACAGATGAATATTTTGGAAAAAACGGAGGAAAAAGCGTTTCGTATAAACTTACGGGGGCATCTTCTGGAGATACTTATAAAATTGCATTCAGATATAACGCAAGTGACGGGGCAGACACTAAAAAAATGATAAAGGACAGCATACTTTTTAAAGCAAAGATAGCTCCGTTTGACGAATATAACAATTCAAGCCTATATGATTTTTATGATATTCCGTACAGTAAATTGGCTTCTTGTTCTTTATCTGAAGATTCAGAAACTATGGGTATGACTGACGGAAATTCTGATGATTGGGTTCATAACGAAATTGAGAGAAAAGCTTCTTTTGAAACAGACAGATGTCTTGTATTTATAGTTGAAATCGGAGTGTCTGGAGATTTTGAATTTTATTTTGATGATTTTGGTGTAAGTAAACCTTATTCAAGCAATAAGGAAGCTGAAGAAATGTTTAAGAAATATGATATATATTCAGGAACATCAATGGCAACGCCATATGTAACAGGATACGCTGCTATGGTAAATCAGAATATGGGATTTGCAAACGGGAAGGATAGAGATGTAAAAAAACTTGTTGATGTTATAAAAGCCTCAACAAGAGATTTAACGCAAGACAGCTATTCAGCTGATAAAACTATAATGCAGATAAAAAAAGGAAATGTTGATTTCAGTTATACACAAGATAACAAAATTGCTCCTGTAATAAACAGTGTTTCAAAAGTATCGGGACAAAATCAGATTATAATAAAAGGTAATTGTTTTGGGACGAGTAAAGGAAACAGCGAGTGTACGGTTGAATATAAAATTCAATCTTCAGGTCCTCACCAATCTGATGCAACCATAATAAGCTGGAAGGATGATGAAATTATTATATCAAGCATTGCAGCCAGTATAAATTTAATAAATAGAGGTGTAACATTTAAAGTTAAAAGAAACGGAAAAACGGACAGCTTTAAAACCTTTTTAAAAAACACAAGTAATAACTACAAGGTAATAGATAACACAGACCTTATCTCATTAGATGGTCCTGTTGATAAAGACGGCTCAACTGTTTTAACAGACGGTAAAGATTTGTATGTGTATTTGGCAGGCGGAATGACAGAAGGTTCTTCAATCAATTTTGGATTCTTTGAAATAGAAGAAGAGGCGAGTGAAGTTGATCCGGGCTTCTTTAAGCTTGGTGCAGATGAATATTATGATGATTATGACGATGAATATTATGATGATGAAGAAGGTGAAGGTGGAAGTGATTTTGAAGGATGGACTACATTAACTCCTCCGGATGTTGTGGATATGTTTGAAGAAAGCAAATATTCAGGGGATGATAAGTTGGAATTTATAACCAATCTTGCATATTCAAACGGATATTTCTATGCAATCGCCAACAGGACGACGGGATATACGAATGAATATAAGGTTGTAAGGTATAAAATCTCAACCGATGAATGGCAGGGATTTTTAGATATTGATATAAATAATGAAATAACAAATTATAAGCATTCTTCTCTTGCAATATATAACGGTAAGTTGTATGTAGTGGGAGGATATGACGAAGACAGCGGAAAAGCTACGACAATGGTAAGAGAGTTAAATCTTTCAACGAAAAAGTGGAGTGGAGAAAACAATGCAAGCCTTCAGCTTCCTACTGCAAGATACGCTTCAAATTTAAAACAGGTAGGTAAATATTTGGTAGCTACATTTGGCGGAAACAATGAAGGGACAGTACCGTATATTGCAATATATGACGGAAAGAAATGGGTTGAAGACAAACAAAATGCAAGAAGCTTATATCCATCAAAATATGATGCACTTTTATACCCATCAGAAACTCCAACGGATATTTTTGAAGAAGACCCTATAACAGGAGAAAAGGAATATTTTGTAGAACACAAATATTACAATATTCCAATGGGTATATCGGGAAACAACACACTTGTATTTACAGGAAATAATGTTGAGAATTTGGGAGATACATTTAAATATACGATAAATTCTCTCACTGATTTTAGCAAAAATAAATTTGAATCAATAAGCAATTATTCTTCTATGAGTTCAGATGAAGATGTTCTTGCACAAAGTGTGGGAAATAAGTTCTATGCACTTACAGGTAATGATATGTACGAAGTAAAGTATATGCCTATAACTACTGCAAATTTAACGGTTAAAGCATCTGTGAGCGGAAGCGGAAGTATTCAGGGTGCAGGGCAGTATCTTCCGGGACAGGTTGTTACTTTAAAGGCAGTCGGAAAGAAGAATAAGACGTATCCTACTTCTTTAACGGTTGATGGAAAGAAACAGAAGGGATACTCATACACCGGAGTATATGGAAAGAATATAATTAAGAATACGATAATAGCAAAAGCGAACTTTAATAATTATGTTAAAAAATTATCAATTAGTAAAAAGTCGGTTTCCCTAAAAAGAGGAAATAGTATGACTTTAAAATTAAAGTTCTCTCCAAGCACGAGAATAAGTAAAAAGGTAAAATGGAGCAGTTCAAAGTCAAGTGTGGTAAGTGTAAGTAAATCAGGAAAGATTACCGCCAAGAAGAAAGGAAGTGCTACCATAACGGTTATGTCGCTTGATGGAAAGAAAGCTAAGGCAAAATGCAAGGTAACTGTTAAATAATTGGAATTAAAAAAAGAGCTTACGAAAGTAAGCTCTTTTTTGTATTTGGTAATTTTGTTAATAAATATGGTTAGATGTTATTATTGTTTGTCGGTGGTCATGTGGGTTTGGGTTGTGGTAATGATAGAGGTGGAGGGGCGGTGCGTTCATAGCCTTATAGGCTATGAACAGGTAATAAAAAACAAATAAAATTTATTTTATTTGTTTTTTTATTACTATGGATTTTTTCACAAATGAAAAAATCCGCACCGCCCCTCCCCAAAACATATAAACACATACCATAAATTTATAAACCAAAAAAATTCGGGGCGGCGGGTGAAGTGCGATGCACTCCATTTTTTCGGAGCAGAGGTTTCTTATTTTGCAAGAAGTGTAAAA
>CAMSGF010000060.1 GCA_947058225.1 uncultured Eubacteriaceae bacterium | reverse complement strand
TTCAGTCCGAAGACCAATATTTTATATGCTTCTAATTCACCGTTCTCTCAGTTTGAATTTATATTTCATATTTTTATTTATATTAATAAAAAATAATTTTATAATTTATAGATATAAATAAAAATTTAAAATTTTATATAAACTTTATAAAAACTTTTGTAAATGTATTATAATATATATTGTATATTTACAAAAATTATATAAAGAGGATATAAAATGATTCAGGATATTTTCCCGCATAAATTAAATATAACATATAAAATCAATGAGCCAAAGGATGATTCATTTATTTTAATATTTAAAGATAATAAGATATTGTTGATAAGAAACGAAGATGAAATAAACCTTCCGACTTTTAGGGAGTTTAATGATGATATAAATATAAGGTATGCTTTTTCAATAGATGAAAAACAGTTTTTTCTTTTAGATGTTGATGAGCCACTCGATTTTGTTTCTGTTATGGAAGATGAAGGGTATACTTTTTTTGATGTGGCAAAGCTTAGGAAAGTAAAACACAGTTGGCTTAGATACGGAGCGACTATGGGGTCTCATTTTTACGATTGGTATAATACGAGCAGATTTTGCGGGTGTTGCGGAAAAAAGCTTATGCATTCAAAAAAGGAAAGAATGTTATACTGTGAATGCGGAAATTTAATATATCCTAAAATATGCCCTGCGATAATAGCAGGTGTGATTGACGGCGATAAAATTTTAATCACAAAGTATGGTGACAATATAAGAACGAGATATGCTCTTGTGGCAGGATATACGGAGATTGGAGAAACGATAGAAGAAACTGTTAAAAGAGAAGTTATGGAAGAAGTCGGGGTGAAGGTGAAAAACATAAGATACTATAAAAGTCAGCCATGGGCATTTTCCGATACATTATTATTTGGCTTTTTTTGTGATTTGGATGGTTCAAACGAACTTAATATAAATACAGAAGAACTTTCATACGGTGGGTGGTTTTCAAGGAGTGAGCTTAAAGACATGAATATTAAAGACGATGGGGTGAGCCTTACCTACGATATGATGTCGAAGTTTATGGATGGGAAAGTATGATAGAATAAAAAATATATTGTATTGTGTGATGACAGCTTGATATTTTGGTGATTAAAAGCCAAAATATTGTAAATCGTTGTCACCTTTTTTATTTGTGTGATATAATGGAATTAAATTTAAAATGGGTACGAAAATTTAATATTTTAATGAGGTAATTTATGAAGAAATTTGTTGTAGTTTTTACCGTTGTAATATTTATAGTATTTGGTATTTCTTATTGTGGAAACAGTGATATTAAGACAGGGACGATATCCGATAAGGAATGGGCAGAATATGAAAAAAATTCAAAAGTGAATATCGATAAGACTTTCACAGGAACGATTAAAGAAATTATTGATAAGTATATTTTATACAATATAGAAATTTCATATGAAAAAGCAGATCAGGTCGTTGTTGATGATAAAGATACTTTATATGTAAAAAAATTACATAGCAAAGATAAGAATTATTATAATGAGTTTGAAACAGTTGTTCATAAAACTTTTAGTACAAAGAAAAATGGAGATGAAATAACGAGTTATATCTCTTATGATTACAGGGGATATAGTTTTGTAAACGGTGATTTTGTTGAAAACAGCGCTTGTTCAAGAATACCTGCAAAGATTACATTAAAAGAAGTGGGGGATAATACATACAAAGTGATATGCTGTGTGATTGCTCAGGATGGTGAATACTATGCACCTTCAATAAAAAGGATGTTTCCCACATTTGTCAGGGGTGAATATTATGCTGATTTTTATCATAGAAGGATAGAAAAGAAATTGTTTGAAAATGCGCAAAACTATTTACAGGTTATAGGCAGAAAAGCCGAAATAAAAGATTATTTGGACACAACTGAACTTTTAAGTTATAGATATGATGATGAATCAATGGGCGAAGCTGAGATTGACAGGTTATATGATTTACTTCAAGATTTTGAATGGAAAGATTATCCTACTTGGATAGGAACGAGAGAAGTTGTAAGAAATGGCAAGAGATATATTTATATGGCAGAAGAGAAAAAACTTGGGAAGAGAAAGTATCTAATCACATACACAAAGATAGATGAAAATGGAAATATGTTGGAACAATATAAGGTAAATGTGGATAAGGCTGATTATAAGATAGAAAAAGTTGTGTAAGAGGTGTGTTATGAAAAAAAAGCTTATTATAGGAATTTTTATATTTATTATATGTTGTATATTTTTCCCTCATTTTGTAAGAGAAAGTAAATATTTATATTCAGAGTATCTTCCTAAGGTTAAAATTAAAGAAACTTTTACAGGAGATATTGATAATATTATAGATGAGTTTATTTTGAATTATATAGAAAGTACGGAGCAAGGATATGATGATTTTGTTCCTACAGTTTTCTTACGTCCTGTGAAAAATAAATACAATGAATTTGAAACAGTTGTTCATCATACTTTTAATACAAAGACAAGTGGAAATGAAATAACGTATTATATAGTATATAGATATGGTGATGGTAATTTTGTTAATGGAGTGTTTGCTCATTATGAATATGAAAATGTTCCTGTATCAATTACTTTTAAAAAGGTTGGAAACAGGGAAAATGAATATAAAGTTACTAAAATTTTTTTTCAAAAAGAAGGTTTTTTTTATCCTGAACTTAATGAAATTTTTGATGATAAAATAATTGAGAAATATAAATCTGAAAATTATAACGAAGAAATAAAAGAAAAATTATATAAAAGAAAAAAAGCATATTTAAAAAGTATAGGTAGAAATGAAAAAATGACTGAAAATCTTTATTTAGAATATATTATGGAAGATGTTGAATTTGCTGAAAATGGTTATGATTATATGTGTAGTGACGATAGTTTTATTTTTGATTTTGAGGAGAATAAAGGATATCCTGCCTGGATTGGAACAATAGAGAGATTAAAGGGAGGCAAAAGGTATATTTATAAGGCTGAACAACAGGTAATAGATAAAAAAAGATATATTATTACATATACAATGACAGATGAAAGTGGCAATATTTTAGAACAGTATAAAGTTAATGCAAATAGTAGGGGTTATAAAATAAAAAAAGTTGTGTAAGAGGTATGTTATGAAAAAGGTAAATTTGATATTGTTGGTGATATTAATTTTAATATTGAGTATTGGTTGTTCATCTTTTGATATTATAGCAGAACGTTCTATTTCCGATGAAGAGTGGGCAGAATATGAGAAAAATTCAAAGGTAAATATCAATAAGACTTTCATAGGAACTGTCGATGAGGTGATTGATGAGTATATTTTGTGCAATGAAGAACATTCCTATGGAGAAAAAGATGAAGATGATGATTATAATGAATTTGAAACAGTCGTTCATAAAACTTTTGCTACAAAGAAAAATGGAGATGAAATAACGAGTTATATCTCTTATGATTACAGGGGATATGTCTTTATAAACGGAACTTTTACCGAAAACGGTGGTTCTGCAAGGATACCTGCAAAGATTACATTAAAAGAAGTAGAAAATAAAAAAGATACATATAAAGTGACAAGTTGTATAATTGCTCAAGATGGTGAATATTATTCACCTTCAATAAAGAGAATGTTTCCTGAAAATGTTCAAAAAGAGTTTTGGGAAGAAAAATATTACAAAGATATTGAGAAAGAACTTCTGAAGAATAAACAAAATTATCTTAAAAAAATAGCCAGAAAAGCAAAGATAAAAGATTATGTTGAAACAACTTATCTTTTAGAAGATGCAGAGGATAGTTTGAGTGAAGCTGATTGGGAAAAGTTGGATGAATTGGTCAGTAAATTTTGTGAAAAAGATTATCCCGAATGGATTGGAACAAGAGAAGTTGTAAAAAATGGGAAAAGATATATTTATAAGTCAGGAGAAAAAAAGCTTGGAAAGCGGAAATATCTTATTACCTATACAAAGACGAATGATAAGGGAAAGGTATTGGAAAAGTACAAAGTGAATATTGATAAGGCTGATTATAAGATAGAAAAAGTTGTGTAAGAGGTATGTTATGAAGAAAAAGTTTGTTATAGGAATATTTTTATTATTAATATTGTTTGTAGTTATAATGAAATTTCCTTATTTTATGGATGAAAGTAAAAAAATATATATCCAAAAACTTCCCAATGTTAAAATTAAAGAAACTTTTAGTGGAAATGCTGACGATGTTATTGATGAATTTATTGTGAAATATATAGAGAGCAGTGACTTTAGATATGATGACTTTACATCTTCATTTGTTTTGATCCCTTCAAAGCATAAATACAATGAATTTGAAACGGTTGTTCACCATACTTTTGATACAAAGACAAGTGGAAATGAAATAACATATTATATAGCATATAAATGTGTTGATGGTAATTTTATAAATGAGATATTTGGTTGTGATGTATCGGGAAATGTCCCTGCATCAATTACCCTTAAAAAAGTTAAAGGTATAGAAAACCAATATAAAGTTACTAAATTTTTATTTCAAAAAGAGGGGCATCTTTATTGTTGTCCTATTGAGGAAATATTTGATAATAAAATAATTATTGAATACCAAGCTGAAAATTACAATAGAGAACTAACGAAAAAATTACATAAAAAAGAAAGAGCTTATTTGAAAAGTGTAGGAAAAGATGTAAAGATAGTTTATGATTATGATTTGAATGATATTATGGAAGATACAGAATTTATAGAAAGCGGCTATGATTATCTTGAAGATGAAGGTGATTTTATTGAAAATTTTAACGATAAAGGTTACCCTGATTGGATTGGAACGAGAGAACGATTGGAAAAAGGTGAGTGGTACATTTACAAGGCAGAGCAAAAAGAAAAAGATAAAGGAGAATATATTGTAACATATACAAAGACAGATGAAAGTGGCAATATTTTAGAACAGTATAAAGTTAATGCAAATAGCAAAGGTTATGAGGTAAAAAAGGTTGTGTGAATTTATATTATCTGATATGTACATTTAAAGTATTAAAATACGTAGTAAAAGCAAATGATTTTTATTCATTTGCTTTTTTATATTCTTAAATTATTGACAAAAAGTATATATAAATGTATACTGGTATTATCTGGTTATATAATAAAGTTAAGGGAGGAATGAATATGTTTGTTTCAATGAAAGATATCTTAAATGATGCGAGAAATGGCGGATATGCTATCGGTGCGTTTAATATCGTAAATTACATAACTTCAAAGGCAGTTATAGATGCGAGTGAAAAGTTAGGTGTTCCTGTGATTTTACAGACGAGTGTAAAAACGGTAAAGCAAATAGGTACTGATGAATTTATAGACTTTTTAAGGCCTTTGGCAGATAAGGCAGGAGTTGGAGTATGCGTACATTTGGACCACTGCACTGATGTTGATTTTGCGAAAAAGTGCATTGATGCAGGGTGGAGTTCGATAATGTATGACGGTTCAAAGCTTTCGTTGGAAGAAAATATTAAAAATACGAACGAAGTAAAAAAGTATATCGGAAACAGGGATATTTCACTTGAAGGAGAAATAGGAAGTATTGTCGGTGTGGAAGATGACATCGTTGTAAATCACGATGAGGCCTGTTATGCAAAAGCAGAAGATTGTAAAAAGTATTTAGACAGCACGAATGTTGATGCTCTTGCCCCTGCGATTGGAACGGCGCATGGGGTTTATAAGGGAGAAATAAAATTGAATTATGACTTGTTCAAAGAAATAGATTCTATTTCTCCTGTTCCCCTTGTTCTTCATGGCGGAACGGGGCTTAGCGATGAGATGTTTTCCAAACTGATAGACTTAAGGGCGATGTAAAAGCGGTAACAAGAAAATCAGCAGTATAAAAGGCGGCTTCT
>CAMSGF010000059.1 GCA_947058225.1 uncultured Eubacteriaceae bacterium | reverse complement strand
TTTCCCACCTGCATGGTGCTTCTCGCCGGCGGGTCCACAGGGAAAAACTCTTTATCTGTCTTTCATCTTCACATAATCAACCGGCTTTTTAACCCCCGCATACGCAGGTCTTATAATCTTTCCGCCGTTTATGAGCGCTTCGATTCTGTGAGCGGACCACCCTGAAATTCTCGACACTGCAAATATAGGAGTAAACAATTCCTTTGGAATTCCAAGCATTTTATATACAAAGCCTGAATAAAAATCTATATTAGAGCAAACCCCTTTATAAATTCTCCTTCTCGAATTAATAACCTTTGGTGCCAACTTTTCAACAAGAGAATAAAGCTTAAATTCATCTTCAATTCCCTTTTCCTTTGAAAGTTTTTCCACAAAACCTTTAAAAATCAACGCCCTCGGGTCTGAAAGTGAATATATTGCATGTCCCATCCCGTATATAAGCCCTGTTTTATCAAAGGCAAGTCCGTCTAATATCTTTTCCAGATAATTAAAGATTTCATCTTCATCATCCCAGTCTTTCACATTTTCTTTAATATCTTCAAACATATCCACATTTTTTATGTTCGCACCACCATGCTTCGGTCCTTTTAAAGAAGAAAGGCTCGCCGCCATGGCAGAATATGTATCCGTTCCCGTTGACGATACAACGTGGTTTGTAAAAGTTGAGTTATTCCCACCGCCATGCTCTGCGTGAAGCACAAGTGCCAAATCGAGAATCTTTGCCTCAAGCTTCGTATATTTCCTGTCATCCCTAAGCATCATCAGTATGTTTTCAGCTGTTGAAAGCTCTTTTTCAGTAGAATGAATAAACAAACTCCCTCCCTGAAGATAATGCTTATACGCCTGATAACTATACACTGCGAACATCGGAAATGCCGCAATAAGCTGCAAACACTGCCTCAAGACATTATTTATCGAAATATCATCGGGATTGTCATCATAAGAATACATCGTAAGCACACTTCTAGCCATCATATTCATAACATCCGTACTCGGTGCTTTCATAATTATATCCCTGACAAAACTTGGCGGAAGGGAACGATAATGATTTATAAGTTCCTTAAAATCTTCAAATTCCTTTTCTCCGGGAAGGCTTCCCGCTATAAGAAGATATGTAACCTCCTCAAAGCCAAATCTGTCATCATTTATAAACCCATCGACTAAATCTTCTATATTTATTCCCCTGTATTTAAGTTCACCCTCGACAAAAATCTTTTTGCCCTTTTCCATTTTGCTTCCCATAACATCTGAAATTTCAGTAAGCCCCGTAAGCACCCCATTCCCATCCTTATCCCTAAGACCTATGTTGACATTGTATTCATCGTATAAATGCTTTGGAATCGCACATTTTTTCTTGCATATAGTTCCAAGGTTTTTAACTTCAGGCGTTATAACCGAAAATTTATTTTCTTTCTTTTCTAACATCATTACCCCCTGTATCTGTTATTGAGTTCCATAAATATTTCTTCAAGAGGGATTTCCATATCGTTTAACATAACGAGCAAATGATACATTAAATCCGTCGTTTCAAAAATAATATCTCTCTTATCACCGTTTTTACACGCTATAACCGTTTGTATGCTCTCTTCTGCTATCTTGTTTGAAATCTTATCGATACCCTTTCTCAAAAGATAATTCGTATAAGACCCCTCAACCTCATTTACAATCCTATCACTAATTAAATCATATAATTTAAACAAAATATAACTACTTTTGTCGATATCTGCCTCTTTAATGCTGTTAAAAAAGCAGCTTTTCTCTCCGGTATGACAGGTCGGTCCGTCAGGTTTTGCTTTTATGAGAAGTGTATCATTATCACAATCGGATGTAATGCTTATAACATTTAAAAAATTTGAACTCGTTTCTCCTTTAAGCCAAAGCTTTTTTCTGCTCCTTGAAAAAAAATGAACTTTGTTTGTTTCAAGTGTCTTTTCATACGCTTCTTCGTTCATATATCCGAGCATTAAAATTTCAGATGTCCTCTCATCTTGAATAATCACAGGCAACAACCCGTTTTCATCTAACTTAAATTCTTCAAACTTCATCTTAAACCAACCTCATTTCTACATCATTTGCACTTAAATATTCCTTTAATTCTTTTATATTTATCTCTCCAAAATGAAACACACTCGCAGCAAGTGCTGCGTCTGCACCGGCATTTAATACATTTAAAAAGTCCTCAATCTTCCCCGCCCCTCCGGAAGCGATTATCGGTATCGTTAAAACCTCGTTTAACCTTTCTATAAGCTCAAGGTCAAACCCGTCTTTTACACCGTCTGTATCTATCGAATTAATACATATCTCTCCTGCTCCAAGCTCCTCTCCCCTTTTTGCCCACTCAATCGCATCTATATATGTATTCTCCCTGCCACCCTTGATATACACATCAAATGAACCTTTATCATTCCTCTTTGCATCTATCGAAAGCACGACACACTGACTTCCAAACCTTTTTGCCCCATCTGTTATGAGTTTTGGATTTTTAACAGCCTGTGAATTGATACTGACCTTATCCGCCCCTGCAAGAAGCACCTTCCTAAAATCATCGCAGGATTTTATCCCCCCTCCTATCGTAAAAGGAATACTCACTTTTCTTGCAATGTTTTCAACCGTATTTATAAATATATCCCTTTCTTCACTCGATGCGGTTATATCATAAAAAACAAGTTCATCCGCACCCATTTTTGAATAATGCTCCCCAAGTTTTACAGGGTCGTCCACATCTTTTATATCCACAAAGTTTTTTCCCTTTACAACTCTTCCATGGTCTACATCCAAACATGGTATTATCCTTTTCGCTAACATAATATTTCCTCAATTTTAATTTTATTTTCATATATCGCTTTCCCCACAATACACCCGTCCACTCCGATTTCATTTAACTTAAATACATCTTCCTTTGAGCCTATACCACCGCTTGCAGTTATAAATTTGTCAGTGTTTTCCATAAGCCTTTTATAAAGACAGAAATTCGGCTTTGTCAATGTTCCGTCCCTTTCTATATCAGTTGTAACAATGCCCGATATATCCAAATTATTAACCTTTTTTAAAAAGTCCCATATCTTTATGTTCGTATTCTCCCTCCAGCCTTTTATATAGATAAAGTCATCTTTTATATCGAGGGATAAACTGATTTTCCCGGGAAATAAATTTGTCATTTCCTGTAAAAAGTCAAAATTTTCTATCGCAACAGTCCCGATTGATACCCTGTCCGCTCCTATTTCAACATATCTTCTTATATCTTCCCTACTCCTTATTCCTCCACACGCTTCAACCTTTAAAGAAGTCTTTTCTATTATCTCTCTTATCACATCGTAATTTGAAAGCACTCCGTTTTTTGCCGCATCCAAATCAACAACGTGAAGATGGGTTACGTTCTTTTTTTCAAAATAAGCGGCAGCTTTAAGAGGAGATAAATCATACGTCGTCTTTTTGTCATAATCTCCTTTTTTAAGTCTTACACACTTCTTATTTATAATGTCTATAGCCGGATATATTATCATTATCTTAACTCCAAATAATTTATTAATAATTGTTTACCTATCTTGTCGCTTTTTTCAGGATGAAACTGCATTCCTATTACATTTTTGTTTCTAACTATCGCAGGAACTTTAACGCCATAATCTGCATATGCAATTAAATTTTCATCATTTAACTCACTCGCATAAAAAGAATGAACAAAATAAACATAATCTTTTCCAATATTTTTTAATATATCATCATCATTGTTTTTCAAAAGACAGTTCCAACCCATATGAGGTATTTTTAAATTAATATCAGGACTGAATTTAATTATCTCTCCTTTTATAAATTTAAGCCCCTCACACTCTCCCATCTCATAGCTTTTATCAAACAAAAGCTGCATACCAAGACAAATACCAAGAATATATTTCCCGCTTTCTACCCATTTTCTTAAAAATAAATCAAGTCCCCTTTCTTCTAACCCTTTCATCCCCTCCATAAATGCACCGACTCCGGGAAGAATCAGCTTTTCGCACTTTTTAAGTTTTAAAATATCATCTGTTATTATATTTTCAACATTGAGTCTGTCGAGTGCTCCGCTTACATTCTTTAAATTTCCAACACCGTAATCAATTATGCCTATCATAACACACCCTTGCTTGAAGGAACTTTATCCCCTTCTACCGTCACAGCTTCCTTTAATGCCCTGCCAAGTGCCTTAAAAATAGCCTCTGCCATATGATGATTATTTCCCTTATCGAGCATCTTTATATTTAAGTTTATCCTTGAATTTGATGCAAAAGCGTATAAAAAGTCCTCTAAAGTTTCAGTTTCAAAATGACCTATTCTCTCACACGTAAAAGGCGAATCGTATACCAAATAACCTCTTCCGCCTAAATCAAGGCTTACCCTTGCAAGAACATCATCATGAGGGAGAAAGAACGTTCCATACCTTTTTATTCCCTTTTTATCTCCCAAAGCTTCCTTTAAAACCTCACCGAATACAATTCCTATATCTTCAACTGTGTGGTGATTATCAACCTCCAAATCGCCCATCGCTTTTATCTTCAAATCAAAACCTGAATGAACTGCAAGAAGTGTAAACATATGGTCTAAAAATCCAATCTTCGTATCAATCTCGCACTTTCCGTCGCCGTCTAAATTAAGACTTATAAAAATTTCGGTTTCCTTTGTATTTCTTTCCTTTGAAGCCTTACGCATCTATATTACCTCCTTTATTACTTCGATTAACTTTTTATTCTCTTCTTTGCTGCCAATGGATATTCTTAAAGTATCTTTAAGCTCATCCCCAAATTTCCTAACCGATATTCCGTTTTCCTCTAATTTTAAATATAATTCTTCTGCCTTTTTACTCCTAAACGTAATAAAGTTCGCACTAACGGGGAATAAAGTTACGTCATCTATTTTTTCTATAACTTTTTTTACCCTTTCCCTCTCATTTATTATTACATCAATTTCTTCTTTTACTATATCGTAATTATCAAGCAAAACCATCGCAATAGCCTCGCTGACAGATGACAGATTATAGGGAAGTCTTGATGCGTCGAGATAACTTGATGTTTCTTTGTCGGAGAGTATAAACCCAACCCTAAGCCCTGCTCCCGCAAAAGCCTTTGACATAGTCTTTAAGACGATAACCCTGTTTGAATAGTTTATTAAATCTAAATTACTCTCACCGTAAAAATCCATATATGCCTCGTCTATCACGACGATAGACTTCGTATTATCTATAACCTTTATTATATCTTCCCTTTTATAAATATATCCGCTTGGATTGTTTGGAGAACAAATATATATTACCTTTGCATTGTTTTCATTTGAAACTTTTATTATTTTTTCTACATCGACCGATAAAGCATCATCACTTTCGATATTTATAAATTTTCCTTTCCCTAAAACTGCAATTTCCTTGTACATTGAAAATGTCGGAACAGCAGAAACTGCCACATCTCCCGCTTCAAGAAAAGTATCGCTTATAACCCTTATCCCCTCATCAGAGCCGACAGTTGCTATGACATTTTCTGTGTCAAGTCCGATAAAATCAGCATACTTCTTCCTTAAAGAAATGTTATTTGGGTGAGGATAACGATTGATACTGACATTTTTTATCGCCTCTATCATCTTATCCTGTAGCTTCTCATTTAATATATCCATATGATGTTCATTTGCATTTAAAATAACATCGTAATTTTGGTCAACCGCCTGATAAAATTCATAATCACGAAGAGCCTTAACAACCATATCTTTAATCATCTTCAAACCTCCTAAGGACTGCATTTTTATGGGCAGTGAAATTTTCTCTGTCTGCAAACAATGCAATCTTATCCTTATCCTTTACCGAATCCGCTTACAGTATCTGCTCTGAAAACGTTTAAGC
>CAMSGF010000058.1 GCA_947058225.1 uncultured Eubacteriaceae bacterium | reverse complement strand
AATCGTTAGAGAGGTTAAATACCCCACCACCAATCGCTCCAGAAACAATAATCGCCTGAACTTTTCTGAGCTTATGTATTTAAAAATAAATTTTTAAATACATAAGCTCAGAAAAGCCGCCGCCTCCCCTGCATCCCAAGCATTTATCACCCACCATAAAACTCTAATTTCTCATACGCTATTTCCACTCCTCACCCCTTCACAAATTGAATATATTTTACAAGAATATATTCAAAACTTAATGTATAATAAACGCAGAGGAAAAATAAAATGACAGATAATATAAAAAACTTTTATTATGACAAAGACTTAAATATTGAAGTATATTCTTTTGACAATTTAACATCTCATTTCCCAAGCCACTTTCACGATTATTACGTCATTGGAATTGCAGAAAAGGGAGAAAGAATACTGCATTTAAATGATAAGGAATATACTCTTTCAAAAGGAGATATTTTCTTTTTTAATCCAAAGGATACTCATTCCTGCACCAATAAAAAGCCTTTTAGGTGTAAAATTTTTCACATTCAAAAAAGTGCAATGTCTTACATAACAAAAAAAGATTATAATTTAAAATTTATAAATAATGTGTGGAAAAATAAAGATGTTTTTAATAAGCTTTTATTTTTATATGAGAACATAATCACAAATGATAAACAAAAAGAAGAAATATTAATAAATACATTTAAAATAATTATGGAAAAAAACTCAAAAATCATAAAAAATAATGCTACAGAACAAATATATGAAATAAATTCACTTTGTTCCTTTATAAATAAACACTATAAAGAGCATATTTCTCTCAAGCAGCTATGTGAATATTCTAATTTAAGTAAATCGACACTATCAAGATATTTCATAAAATCAATGGGAGTAACTCCGTACAGATACCTACAGATACTTCGTATTCAAAAAGCAAGAGAGCTTTTGATAAACGGACACAATCCCATTGATGTCGCAGTTAATATGGGATTTAGCGACCAAAGCCACTTTTCCAACCTTTTTAACAGCTTTATCGGAATCCCACCGGGAATATATAAAAAACATATAAATAATAATGAAAAATAAAAGGAGTTTAAAATGAATTTAGAAAATGAAAAATGCGTCATGATTATCGATGAAAATTTACCACTTGGGCTTATTGCAAACACATCGGCTGTAATGGGAATTACCTTAGGAAAGAAAATGCCTGATATAGTAGGCAGGGACGTTACAGACAAAACAGGTCACTGCCATTTGGGTATCATTGAGTTTCCCGTACCTATTTTAAAAGAAAACAAAAAAAACATAAAAAAAATCAGAGAAAAGCTTTATGAAAAAGATTTTTCTGATTTAACGGTTGTTGATTTTTCTGATTTGGCACAAAGCTGCAAAACTTATAATGAATTTATAAGGAGAATGAAAAAAACAGAGGAAGTCAATTTGAATTATTTAGGAATTGCAATATGCGGAGAAAAAAGACAAGTCAATAAACTTACGGGGAATCTTCCCCTTTTAAAATAAAACCTTTGCTTTTTAATCAACCCTGCCTTCTCTAACAATTAATATTCTGCCTTGTTTTCTTTCCCTTGTCTTAGGCTCTTTCCCGTCAATCTTTCCCAAAGCAACAAAACAAACACACGAATAATTGCTTGGAACATTCCATTTTGTTAAAAGCTTTTTCCCTTCTTCATTAGCAAAAGTTTCTTCTCCTCTCGATACAATGCATGAAGAAATACCAAGTTCCGTAGCCTGTAAAAGCATATTTTCTACGCAGCAAAACGCATCGGCTTCTTTAAACATAAAATTTTTCTGTGCAAATACCGCAACAACACAGGGCGCATCATAAAAGCCGTTTTTAATGCTTGGGTCATCTATTGTGCTTGGTTGTTCTTTTGATACATACGAACCGGCCAGGTTATCTCTGTTAAAATTTAACATATTCATACGACCTATCTTTGAAGTGAGCCTTTTATCGTATATACCAACAAGCATACTCCTTTGCCCACCGCCTGCACTCGGTGCATAAACGCCCGCTTTTAATATTTTTTTCAAATCTTCTATTTCAATTTGTTCATTTTTATATTTACGAATAGAATGTCTTGATTTTATAATATCCATCAATTTCATAACTCTTCTCCTGTTATATTGTTTTTTGTTTTCCAGCACTGCGGGTCTATGTCATAAAAATCTTTGGATGCAGCACAGGCAACAGCAGGACATCCTCTGCACCATGCTTTTAATTCACATTTTTTACATTTTTTAAATCTGTCATATTCACGATATTCTTCCATTTGGCTTACCCATACATCCGCAAGTCTGTCCTCAAATATATTTGAAACAAAACTGTTTTTAACTCTCCTGCACGCATATATATCCCCGTTTGGAAGAATTGTGATATGGCAGTTACCTGCATTGCAGCCACCGTAAATTATTCCCTCTTTTGCATCACCCGGAATTTCAAACTCACCGTTTTCATATTCATACAGTGTCCATAAATGGTCCTTTTTATCAAAGTATGTACTGCATCCTTTTTTTTCATATTCCTTAAACTTTTTATCGCATACAGCAAGCATTTTTTTGTATTCCAAAGGTGATATCTTAATGTCTTTATCATCATCTGTCGGACAGTATCTTGCAAAAGAAAATATATCAACACCGTATTTTACCACCGTATCTATAATATCCGGAAGTTCTTTTATATTTATATCGGAAACCGTCGTCATAATGACAGCTTTAATTCCTGCATTTTTTATAAGGGGAATTTTTTTTAAGGTTTCGTCAAAAGAGCCTTTTTTGCGAAACCAATCATGAGTTTTTCTCATTCCGTCAATAGAAAGCTGATATTTTAGTAAGCCATATTCTTTTAACCTTTTTAACACATATTCATTCAGATGAAAGGGATTACCGAGAATTGTAAAAGGTATTTTCTTTTCCTTTAATATTTTCATCAAATCCCAAAAATCAGGGTTAAGAATCGGGTCCCCTCCCGTAATATAAAAGTAAGGCAGCCTGTTATATATCTTACAAAAATCTTCACAATTCGCTATAACATCATGCATTTGCTCAAGGCTCATTGAATCTGTCTTTTTCTTCTCATTTCCTGAGAAGATATAACAATGTTTACACCTTTGGTCACAATCATCGGTTATATGCCATTGAAAAGAAAAGTATTGTTTTTGGTTAATTAAGTTATTCATTAAAAACACTCCATTTTTCTGTCATAATACAGTTTAATTTTAAAATCAAATGCTATCAAGAGAGATTAAATAAAAATTTAATCTCTCTTGATAAGTATTATTTATCTCCTGATCCGCATGCACTTCCACAAGACGATGGCTTTTCATCGGGTTGCTGTGCACCGCAGGCTGATGGCTTTTCATTAAGAGATATTTTTTCTCCGTTCCACCACGCAATATTTTTTAATGCCATATTTTTACCCTCCTTATTTATTAAACCAAATAATATATTTTCTTTGATTTAAGTCTATTATATATTTAAATAAAACCGTTGAAAAGTACGCACAAAAAAGTGCGGTAGTTACTTTTTTGTGCCTTATTGTTTTATGTTAGATTTTTCATTATAATATAAACATAATGTTAAAATAAAAATCAAAACAGAAAGAGGTAGCATTTATGCTTACAAAAGATGAACTCCCACAGTGTCCTGCTGCAACCACAATACAATTAATCGGCAGCAAATGGAAATTATTGATAATACGAAATCTTCTTATAAGAAAATGGAGATTTAACGAACTTAAAAAAGACCTACAGGGAATAAGTCAAAAGGTTTTAACAGATTCTCTTCGTCAAATGGAAAGGGACGGACTAATTATAAGAACCGTATACCCTGAAGTTCCTCCCCACGTGGAATATTCGTTAAGTGATATAGGCAATTCAATGCGTCCTATTCTTTATGCGATGGAGGAGTTTGGAAAGGAATATAAAAAGAAATTAAAATAATATAAAAATAGCTTTACTTATCATTATTATAATATAAATAAATTATTTTTTTTATTTATATAATTTTTTTCAAGCATTTTAACGTGTGATAAAAAATCATTATCATCAAAATATTTTGCCTTGCTGTGACATACTTTAACGCAAGCCTGACATTTGATACATACATTATTAACGGTTATGTAATCCTCACTTGAAATACTGTTCATCGGACATACATCGGCACACATACCACACCTATCGCATTTTGTTTTATCCGTCTTTGGAATAGCTTTTAAAAACTTTGCGGGCGTCATATCTTCTTTTAACGGAGTGTAGTATGATTTTAAAGGAGAAATATCAACCTCTGTTTCCCTTATATCTCCATTTTGTATTCTTTTTGATATTTTATTACCAAAACTTTCTATTTCCCCTAAATCTTCATCTGTCGGCCTTTTAGATGCTATTTTGCCTGAAAAAGCGTGTTCGCACACAATAGCCGCCTGTGATATGATTTTAAACCCTTTACTCTTTAATAATAAACAAAGTTCCCTTAATGATTCATCATAGCTTCTGTTCCCATATGTAACGATTGGAATTGCTATTGCTCTGCCTTTTGCATTTATCTTCTCCAAATCGGGCAAAATCTTGTTCGCAAGCCTTCCTGCATATGTCGGAAAGCCAATGACAAGTATATCCTCGTCAGAAAAACAATATTTCCTTTTTCTATTATAAAATGATGTATAATCTATTTCTTCCATTTTTATATTCAAAGCATTTTGAACTGATTTTGCCAACGTAATTGTGACTTTTTTGGTATTTCCCGTCGGAGAAAAATACAATGCGTATACTTTTTTCATTTTTATCCCCTTTATTGCTTAAGTTTATATTAATATATTATCACAAAATAAAAAAAAGAAAAAATAAATGTTATAATAAAAAAGTATTGACTCTGACGTTTCGTGATAGTTTATAATTTTGTCTGTGGGAGGAAAGATATGTATACTGTAAATGAGGTAAGTAAAATAACAGGAGTAAGTGTGCGCACACTTCATTATTATGATGAGATTGATTTATTAAAGCCTGCGTCTTTAAGTAACGCAGGTTACAGGCTCTACGACGATGATTCTCTTTTAAGACTTGAAAATATTTTAATGTTTCGCGAACTTAAATTCCCTCTAAAAGAGATAAAGTCTATATTGGACAGTCCAGACTTTTCAAAGAAAGAGGCTTTGGATGAGCAAATAAAATTACTGAATTTACAAAAAAAACACATTGAAAAATTAATTCTTTTTGCCCATGAATTAAAAAATAAGGAGAGTAACAAAATGGATTTTAAAGTATTTGATAAAAGTGAAATTAAAAAATACGAAAGTGAAGTTAAAAAGAGATGGGGGAAAACCGATGCTTACGTCGAATATAAAGAAAAAAGAAAAAATAAGACAGACGATGAGTTTAATGAAATTTCAAAAAATTTAATGTCTGTGATAAATGAGATAGGAAAGCTTAAAAACTTATCCCCTGACAATAAAAATGTCAGAGAAAAAGTGCAGAAATTGCAGGAATTTATAACAGATAATTTTTATACATGTACGGATGAAATATTTATTGGTCTTGGTAAAATGTATGTAAATGATGAGAGGATGAAAAATAATATAAATAAAGCCTGTGGGGATGGCGTGGCTGAATTTGTGAGTGAAGCCATTGAATATTACTGCCCTCACAAATAAAATATAAAAGCTAAGAATTATATATTTTATCTGTTGTTCATTTTTAATAAGATAATATCTATGTTTAATTTTTTGTTTTAATTATATTATGTGTGTTTATGCAGTGTATTTATAAAATTAATAAAATATATATCATTTATAAAACGTATATGTGTATTATTTATAAAAAAGGAGGATAAAATCCTCTTTTTTATAAATAATACACATATACGTTTTATAAATGATATATATTTTATT
>CAMSGF010000057.1 GCA_947058225.1 uncultured Eubacteriaceae bacterium | reverse complement strand
AGATGGAATATACAAAGAGGAGTTGTCGTTATTCCAAAATCAACGCATATTGAAAGAATGAAAGAAAATTTTGATGTATTTGATTTTGAACTTACAAAGGAAGAAATGTATATTATGGCATCTCTTGATAAAAAGGAAAGCTCATTTTTTTCTCATTACGACCCATCGACAGTTGAATGGTTTGTTCAGGTGGTAAAGGGAGAACAGTCTAAATAATTATTTATGTTTTGTGTTTATAATATTGTATATTTTTTAAATTAAGCTTTGACATTTGATATTTGTATGACCTATAATTTAAAATAATAATTTACTTAAGATGAAAAAAGGAGAATAGATAATCATGAATATGAAATTTCTTTTTTATAATCCCACAAAATTACTTTTTGGAAGTGGGAAAATAGAAGAGTTAAGCACTCATAAACTTCCCGGAAAGAAGGCTCTTCTTTTAACTTCAAACGGGAAATCGGTAAAAACTAACGGTTCTTATGATAAAACGGCTGAACAATTAAATAAAGCAGGAGTAGAATTTGTTTTATTTAATAAAATTATGGAAAATCCAAAGAAGGAAGTCATTATGGAGGCAGCAGGCTTTGCCAGAGAAAAAGAGTGCGATTTTATAGTTGCACTTGGAGGTGGGGCTGTGCTTGATTCTTCAAAAGCTATTGCTGCTATGGCGACAAATGACGGAGATTTATGGGATTATGTAAAAGGGGGAACGGGGAAGGGTGAGGATATAAAAAATGATCCGCTTCCGATAGTAACCATTGCGACGACTTCAGGAACAGGTTCGGAAATCAATGCGTGGGGAGTTATCTCAAACGCAGAAAATAATGAAAAAATCGGTTTTGGCGGAGATGACAGGCTTGTGCCTGTGCTATCTGTTGTTGACCCTACTTTTATGGTGAGTGTTCCTAAAAAATATACTGCCTATCAAGGCTTTGACGCACTGTTTCACCATACGGAGGTTATGATAAGCAAAGGTGTTAATGTTGCAACTGAAACGATAGCTCTTTCTTCAATTGAACATATAGCTAAATATCTTCCGATAGCGGTAAATGAGGGGGAAAATTTAGAGGCGAGGGAATATGTGGCATATGCGAGCACGATGGCGGGGATGACTATGCAGTTAACCAGCACAACGGCTAAACATTCTATGGAACATGCGATGAGTGCGTATCATCCAAACCTTCCTCACGGTGCAGGACTTATTATGATTTCAAAAGCTTTTTATGAGTTTTTTATCGAAAAGCATGCGTGTGATGAGCAGTTTGTTAAAATGGCGAAAGCTATGGGGATAAAAGATGCATCCAGTCCTTATGATTTTATAGATGCTTTGGTAGACCTTCAAAAGAAGTGCGGTGTGGATGATTTAAAGATGAGTGAATATGGCTTTTCAAAGGATGAATCTATGACACTTGCAGAAAATGCAAGAAGCACTATGGGAGGGTTATTCCTTGCAAACCCATGCAGAATGAGTGTGGAAGATTGTGCTGAGATTTTTGATAAATCGTATAAGTAGGAATATTTTGATTTGTAAAGATGCACCGTTTGTTATTATAATCGGTGCGTTTTTATTTTCACAGTATGAATTTAACGGACGTGTTTTTGGGGTATGTTTGGTGGGGGCGGCGGCTTTTAAAAGGGAGGTTTTTGAAAATTAATTTTCAAAAACCTCCCTTTTAAAAGTTCAGGCGAATTTTATTCGCCTGTTAGTGAAGTGCTTTGCACTTCACCCGCCGCCCCGCCGTAAACTCACTACAAATCCACTATAAAAAATACTATAAAAATCTACCAACCCTATTATAAAACAACTACCAGAAATTTATAAATACATTATATCATCCCTATAAAAACCCACCTATCAATCTATATAGCAATCCCTATCAACAGTAAAAACAACCGACAAACCCCACTACAACAACAAAGCTTCAAATTCCTTCGCCTCCACACCTCATAACATACCATAAACATTTAATCTTTCATATAATATACAATACAAACAATATATAACACATAGTTAAAAATGAAATCTTAATAAAAAAGTATGCGGGAGGGGCGGTTAAGATTTTTTCATATATGAAAAAATCTATAGCAAAAATGACAAATAAAATAAATTTTATTTGTCATTTTTGCCTCTTGGAAGCATCTTATGCTTCCAAGTAACCGCCCCTCCCATCCCTACAAACATAACATTAAATATAATCATACTTCTTCCTGAATTTTATTACAAAAAGAATCGTAATAACAACCGACATAAGCTCCGCTACGACAATAGAAAGCCATATTCCGTCAACCCCCATCCATATAGGCAATAACAAAACTGCCGCAAATTGAAAAATAAACGTACGAAGAAATGAAATAAGTGCAGAAACCAAACCGTTATTTAACGCAGTAAAAAACGATGAGCCAAACATTGATATCCCTGTAAAAAAGAATGAAAATGCAAATATCATAAAACCTCTTAGAGTAAGCTTTAATAACTCATTATCATACCCCACAAATATCTTTGCAAGAGGCAGGGAAAAAATTTGTGCGCCAATAAATATTAAAGCAGAAAATGAGCATATAATAATGACACTTTTCCTTAAAAGATTTTTAAGCTCATCTTGATTTTTGGCCCCATAATGATAACTTATTATAGGTGCACTCCCGACACAATATCCAAAAAACACATTTAGAAAAATCAAATTCACGTACATTAAAACTCCATACGCAGCAACGCCGTCTTCTCCAACGTATTTCATAAGCTGCATATTATAAAGCATACTGACAAACGATATTGAAATATTGGCCACAAGTTCAGAAGACCCGTTCGTAAAAACTTTTAATAATGATTTTGCGTCAAACAAAGGTTTCGTAAGTCTTAATAAACTGTCATTTTCCTTAAAAAAATACATTAATGCCACAACCCCTCCGATAATTTGTCCAATCGCCGTTGCAATCGCAGCACCTGCAAGTCCCCATTTAAAGACAATAATAAATAAAGCATCCAATACCATATTTGTAACTCCCGAAATAATCATTACTATAAGACCAAGCTTTGGCTTCTCGGCAGTTACAAAAAAGCTTTGAAATTCAAACATAACAAGGTAAAAAGGCAGTGCAGTTAAAATAAGCCTTGCGTATATGACACACTCTTTTAACATCTCACCTTCGGCTCCAAGCATTTTGGCAAGAGATGGCATAAATATAAACCCAACAACCTCTATTACAATACCAATTCCAATCGCAACATATACAAATAATGAAAACAACTCATTAGCTTTTTTATTATCCCCCTCTCCCATAGTCTTTGCAATAATAGCACTTCCTCCCGTTCCAAACATAAAACCCAAACTTCCCATTATCATAAGAGCCGGCATAATAAAATTCAGTGCTGCAAAAGGCGTTTTCCCGACAAAATTTGAAACAAAAAAGCCATCTACCACGCTGTAGATTGATTCAACTATCATCATAATAATAGAGGGAAAACTAAACAATAATAGTTTTTTATATGTAAAATTATCTGAAAGCTTAATATTCATTTAATATTCCTCCTATATCTATATTTTGTTTAAAAAAGTTTTACCACAATCATTGCAATACTCATAAGTGAAAGTCCAACCCCAAGTGTACGATTCATAGTCTTTGCAGATGCTTTATTCGCAAACTTCGCAGTCATTATAGCCCCTAAAAGCGTAAACAGTATACACATTATTAAAATAGAAAAATCGCTGATTCCCCCACCTATTATAAAGTGAGATGCTGCTCCGGTAAAAGCAGTAAATGTCATAATAAATACACTCGTTCCAACTGCACTCTTCAAATCATACCCAAGCACACTGACTAGCACCAACAACATCATCATTCCCCCTCCTGCTCCGACAAATCCGCAAACAAGCCCTACTCCCACTCCGCAAATTATGGAATCTATCATAGCTTTTCCTTTGCTTCTCTCTTTATTACTTTCACTCGCTGCCATCACAGGCTTTACAATAAATTTAATCCCTGCAAAAAGCGTCATAAACATAGAAAAACCACCCATGGTTTTTGGAGGAAGAAGAGATGCAATGTAGCTTCCGACAAGTGTAAAACAAAGGACTGAAAACATCATAACAAGTCCGTTTTTTACATCTAAATTTTTATTTTTATAATAAGTATACGCACTCGCTGCCGAGGCAAGCACATCAGACGCAAGTGCAATTCCAACCGCCTCATACGCATTCACATTTAAAAATGTAATTAACATCGGTGCTATAACAGCCGCCGCTGAAAGCCCCGCAAGACCTGTTCCAAAACCTGCTCCAAGACCTGCTATCATACAAACTATTATCTTTATCATAATTTATTCCTCCATTTTTAAACTTCATAATACAAATAAAAATATATAAAAATAAAAAAGGATTTAATCAATTTCTTGACAAATCTTTAAAAAAGTATATATTTTTTTACACATTAACATAAGATATTGCATTATGATAACACAATTAATCTTTTTTTACAAACTTTTATTTAAAAATTAAAAAATTGACAATCCTTATATTTATCGGGAAGCGGTAAATTAAAATCTATCCATCCTAAATTCTCAACAAAAATACAAACCTCTTTTTTGTATACAATCTTGTTTAAGTATTCGACAAAAGCTTGCTCATTGTAACAATATGCACCACCCATCCTGTATTTATCCGCCTTAGGATTGGTATATAACCAGTCTAAAAACTCCATACAGTATTTTCTTAAATTTTTCCCCACTTCATCAGGTACCGAATATACCATTCTATCCCCATCGGCACTTATAACTATATTCTTCATTTTTTTATCTCCGATATAATATTAATATACTTCTCTTTTATGATTTAAGTGAATACCGATGTGACCAATGCCCAAAATAATCGTAGAAATAATTAAATATATATTTTCACCATACACTCCAAGCATAAAAAACGAAAGCACCGGAAGAGTCGCCCCTGATACGGGAATACCTAAAAAATCACTGTAAAAATCTTTCATTTTCTTTTCACTTTTAAAATATCTAATCCAATAACATTCATAAAGAATCATCAAATAAAACGCAAAAATCAAAACGATAATTCTGTCAGTATGTATATTAAAATCTTTAAATATAAGAGCAGTACATGTTACCAAAACCTCGCCGACTCTTTCAAATAGCAGCAATAATTTATTTTCATTTTTTACATACTTTTCATAGTCTTCAGGTTTATTTTTACTCCATATAAGATTTGGAACAATAAGCATAAGTAAAAATATAAAACCAACATATGAAAAACCAAAATTAAAATTCATTTTAATACCCCTTTAATCATAAATTATTCCAATTATATCACAAAAGAAAAGCAAAATAAATATAACACATAAAAATAATACCACTTATCATCGATATAAAACCACCTATACAAAATTAATTGAAATGAAGATTCTTTTTTCATATAATGCAAACTGTAGGGAGGAAAATCAAATGGACATTGAAATTAAAATCGACAGTTCAGTAAAAGAAACCAAAATAATCTTAATAACTCCAAAGATGACAGATGAAATAAATGAGATAATAAACGAACTTGAAAACATTTCTCCAAAGGTCATTTCAGGTTTTAAAGATAAAAAAACATATATCTTAAATCAGGATGATATTATCAACATATATGCAAATGATAAAAAAGTCTTTGCAGTTACAGATGATGGTGAATATATAATTCGTTTCAGACTGTACGAACTTGAAAAGAGGTTAAACAAAAACAAATTCGTTCGCATATCAAATTCGGAAATCATAAATTTACAAAAGGTAAAAAACTTTGATTTAAGCTTTAACGGAACGATATGTGTAAAATTTTTAAATGAAAATACGACGTACGTTTCAAGGAGATATGTATCTAAAATAAAAGAAATATTAGGAGTGTAATAAAATGAATGA
>CAMSGF010000056.1 GCA_947058225.1 uncultured Eubacteriaceae bacterium | reverse complement strand
CAGTTTAACGTATAAGATTAAAAAATATTCTTCATTTCAGATTTTATAAAACTTTATATTTCATACTATATAAATGTAAAAGCCCTTTAAAAATATACGCACCCCAAAAGTATTTAACTTTTGAGGTGCATAATTTTAAATTTTTTTTATTTTATAATTTGTATAAATATACTTTTAAAAACCAAGTTCTTCATTTATAAAGAACACCTTTATCCTGCCTTTATTTCTTTGAAAGCCCGTAACAGTATAAAAGATACAAATTCTGTCGTCACTCCTGCAATCCATACAATGTCCTGCCTTTACACAAGGAGTTTTACACTCAAGTCTTGCACAGTTTATCGGAGCGGCTAACCTCTCGTTTCTTACAACGGCCATATCAAGATTTTTTACAATCTTGTTTGGAGTTGCGATTATAACTACATTTTCAGGTCCGTATATAAGTGCAGACACCCTGTTGCCGTTGCCGTCCACGTTGTATAACTTTCCATCTTCTGTTATAGCATTTGAACTCATAAAATAATAGTCTACAAATGTAGATTCCATTTGCACTTTTCTTTGTTCTTCCTTTGTATTTGCAGGCGCTTTTCTGTCTTTGAAATCGTAGCTTTTTATAATTTCACTTAAACCGTCTATTTGTTTTATCGTCGTGCTGCCGCCCATAGCTGTCGTTGAACCTTCTGGTATCATCTTCTTTATTTCATCAAAAAGTTCTTCTTTTGATTTAAAATATTTAGCCTCAAATCTGTTCTTATTTAACGCATCCACGACACCTAAAATCTTCTTTTCATTTATTTGTTTTACATATTCTTCAAATCCCATTTTATTCCCTCCTTATTAATTTTCTTCTTCATCATCTTCTTCAGTGTCAGAATCAATTCTTGCAAACGTAGCTATCTTGACATCTTCATCAAGCCTCATCACTTTAACCCCCGATGTACTCCTTCCCATTTGAGAAATTCCTGCAGTGTCTATTCTGATAACCGTCCCATCAATGCTTATAAGCATCACATCGTGAAGTTCTTTGTCTATCGCACACATCCCGACTACTTTTCCTGTCTTTTTGGTGATACGATAATTTAACACTCCTTTACCCGCTCTTTTTTGCGTTGGATATAAGTCCTTTTTCGTAAGCTTTCCATATCCGTTTTCCGTCACACTTAATATATATGCCCACTCATCTATTAAATCCATACCAACGACATAATCTCCGTCTTGCAAATTAATTCCCTTAACCCCCTTTGAAACCCTGCCGATATCCCTTATATCTTTTTCGTGGAATTTTATCGCAAGTCCATCGTGCGTTCCAAGCATAATATCTTCATTGCCCTTTGTCATCTGAACGCCGATTAGTTCATCTCCCTCATTTAAGGTTATGCCGATAATTCCGCTTTTTCTGTTGGAATTGTATTCTTCAAGCTTGGTTTTCTTAAATATTCCATTCCTCGTTGCCATAACAAGATGCCTATCATTTCCAAACTCTTTAACGGGAATAACAGCCGTTATCTGTTCATCTGCTTCAAGCGGAAGCAGGTTTACTATCGCAGTTCCCCTCGCTGTTCTTGATGCATCTGGAATTTCATAACCTTTTAAGCGGTAAACTTTTCCCTTGTTCGTAAAGAACATTATGTAGTGGTGAGTCGTCGTCATAAACAAATGCTTAACAAAGTCATTTTCCCTCGTTGATAATGCCATAATGCCCTTACCACCTCTTTTTTGTGCCTTATATGTATTGGCGGCGATACGCTTGATATATCCGACATGAGTTATGGTTATAACAATATCCTCTTCTTCAATCAAGTCTTCATCTTCCATATCATCCATATCAGCTTCAAAATCAGTTCTCCTGTCATCTGAATATCTGTTTCTTACCTCCATAGATTCTTCCTTGATGATATTTAAAACAAGTTGTTCATTTGCAAGAATTTCTTCATACTTATTTATAAGCTCTATTAACTCCCTGTATTCTTTTTCAAGCTTTTCCCTTTCAAGTCCCTGAAGTCTTCTTAGCCTCATATCGACGATTGCTTTAGCCTGCACTTCGCTTAAATCAAATGCATTCATAAGCTGTTCTTCCGCATCGTCATAAGCCGCTCTTATTATTCTTATTATCTCATCAATATTGTCAAGTGCAACTAAAAGCCCCTCAACAATATGAGCTCTGTCTTTTGCTTTTCTTAAATCAAACTTTGTCCTTCTTGTAACAACTTCCTTTTGATGCTCAATGTAATATTCAAGCATTTCCTTTAAGTTTAATACTCTCGGCTTATTATCGACAAGCGCAAGGTTAATCACACCGAACGTATCCTGAAGCTGTGTATACTTAAATAACTGATTTAAAATTATATGTGCATTGACATCTCTTTTTAAATCTATCGCTATCCTTATACCGTTTCTGTTTGATTCATCTCTTATATCGGATATTCCGACTACTCTCTTTTCTTTTACAAGATCAGCCATCTTTTCCACTAACTTTGCCTTGTTTACCATATAAGGAATTTCCGTAACGACTATTCTCTCCCTGTTTTTATTAATCGCTTCAATGTCCGTTCTCGCCCTTACCTTAATTCTGCCCCTACCTGTCGTATAGGCACTGTGGATTCCGCTTTTTCCCATAACTATACCGCCTGTTGGAAAGTCCGGGCCCTTTATATATTCCATAAGTTCTTCTATTGTTGCACTCGGGTTATCTATCAACACATTCATCGCATCTATAACTTCAGCTAAGTTATGAGGTGGGATATTAGTCGCCATACCTACGGCAATACCATTAGAGCCGTTTACCAAAAGGTTAGGGAACCTGCTTGGAAGAACAGATGGCTCTTGCAGCGTTTCATCAAAGTTTGGAACAAAATCGACCGTTTCTTTGTTTATGTCTTTTAACATCTCAGCGGTTAATTTTGTCATTCTCGCCTCGGTATAACGCATCGCAGCAGGGCTGTCACCGTCTATCGAACCGAAGTTCCCATGTCCGTCAACGAGCGGATAACGAATGGAAAAGTCCTGTGCAAATCTAACCATCGCATCGTATATGGCAGTATCTCCATGAGGATGATACTTACCCATTACATCCCCGACTATTCTCGCACTCTTTCTGTACGACTTATCAAGCCCTAAATTAGAACCGCCCATCGCATATAATATTCTTCTGTGAACGGGTTTTAGTCCGTCTCTTACATCGGGAAGCGCCCTGCCGACTATAACGCTCATCGCATAATCTATATAGGACTCTTTCATTTCCTTTGTAATATCTATAATTTCAGTTTTTGCGTGTAAATTTAAACCATCGTCTTTTTTAGACATTCCTCATTCCTCCTATATATCCAGATTTTGCACCGTATGGGCATTTTGTGTGATAAAGTCTTTTCTCGGCTGAACCTGATCTCCCATGAGTATCGTAAATAATTCGTTTGCGTACACTGCATCGTCTATATTTACCTGCAAAAGCGTCCTGTTTTCAGGGTTCATCGTCGTATCCCAAAGCTGATCCCCATTCATTTCCCCAAGACCTTTGTACCTTTGTACGTCTATTCTATCTCTTCCTATTTCATCTAACTTCGCATTTAACTCTTCATCAGAATATAAGTACATAACCTTTTTATTCTTTTCAAGTTTATACAAAGGCGGCTGTGCAATGTAGATATACCCTGCCTCCAGCAACCCCCTCATATAACGATAGAAGAATGTGAGAAGAAGAGTCCTTATATGCGCTCCGTCGACATCGGCATCGGTCATAATTATAATCTTATGATACCTCGCCTTTTCTATGTCAAATTCTTCTCCGATTCCCGTTCCAAAAGCCGTTATCATTGAGCGAATTGTATCCGCTGTAAGCACTCTGTCAAGCCTTGCCTTTTCTACATTTAATATCTTTCCCCTAAGTGGAAGTATCGCCTGATTTTGAGAATCTCTGCCGTTTTTTGCACTGCCGCCGGCTGAATCCCCTTCGACTATGTATATCTCACTTTTTGCAGGGTCTTTTTCCCTGCAATCTGACAATTTCCCGGGAAGTGCAGTGCTTTCAAGAACAGACTTCCTCCTGATTAAGTCCTTAGCCTTTCTCGCAGCTTTTCTTGCCCTGTTCGCAGTGAGCGCCTTTTCCACAATAACCTTTGCACTGCTTGGATGTTCCTCCAAATATGCACTGATGTTTTCTCCCACAACCGTATCCACATACCCCCTGACTTCAGGATTTCCAAGCTTCGTCTTTGTCTGTCCTTCAAATTCCGGATTTCCAAGCTTAACGCTTATAATGGCAGTTATCCCTTCCCTTATATCATCTCCGGTTAAATTTTCTTCGTTTTCTTTTAAGAAGTTATACTTTCTCGCATATGCATTGACACTTCTCGTAAGGGCTGTCTTAAATCCGTTTAAGTGCATTCCCCCCTCAACTGTGTTGATATTGTTTGCGAAAGAATATATATTTTCACTGAACACACTCGTATATTGAATCGCAACTTCCACAAGACATACATCACCCTCTTTTTCAAAGTAAATGACATCGTCCATAATCTTTTCCTTATTTTTGTTAACAAACTCGGCAAAAGATACGATACCGCCTTCGTACATAAAGCTTTCTTCCTTTTTTTCTTCTCCCCTGTGGTCGATTAAGGTTATGTTTAATCCCTTGTTTAAGAAGGCAAGCTCCCTTATTCTGTGTCTTAATGTGTCATAATCAAAAATAAGTTCGGAAAAAATTTGGTCATCAGGCTTAAAATAAACCCTTGTCCCTCTTTTTTTAGTCTTTCCGACAACTTCAAGCGGAGTTACAGCGTCCCCCCTTTGATACTTTTGTCTGTGAATTTTTCCGTTTTGATATACTTCAACTTCGGTTTCCTCACTCAAAGCATTTACAACCGATACCCCAACACCATGAAGTCCTCCGCTGACTTTATATCCTCCATCGCCGAATTTACCCCCTGCGTGAAGCATAGTAAGGGCTATTTCAACGCCGCTTTTTTGATATTTATCATTCATATCGGTCGGGATACCCCTTCCGTCATCGGTTACGGTTATGGTTTCGCCTTTGTTTATTTCAACCGTAATATTTTTACAAAATCCCGCAAGTGCCTCATCAACACTGTTGTCCACAACTTCATACACTAAGTGGTGAAGCCCTTTAACTCCCGTACTCCCTATGTACATTCCCGGTCTTTTCCTAACAGCCTCTAACCCTTCCAAAACTTTAATTTTATTTGCGTCGTAATTGTTATTATTCTCTGCCACTTGTTTCCTCCTTATCTATAATACTTCCTTTACTAACATTAAATATTTTATAATCATTTTTTAGCTTTAAAAAATCATAATTTACACAGGTGATAAATACCTGTAAATCATCGACAAGCTCAAGCACCTGTCTTTGACGAACCTCATCCAAATCACTCATCACATCGTCCAAAAGAACTATAGGCTTTTCATCGTATTTCTCCTGTAAAAGCTCTATAATCGATAATTTCATACAAAGACAAATACTGCGTTGCTGGCCCTGTGATGCAAAGTTTTTTGCATTCAATTCATTTAAAAAGATATTAAAATCATCGTGTTGTATTCCCACTGATGTATATCCTTTTAATCTATCTTCTTTTCTTGTTTCCTTTAATTTATTAATAAAAATATTTTTTAAATCGCTCAAATCCTCCTTTGTTTTTAAAATATTTGACGAATAAAAAATCTTTAGTTTTTCATTCTCCTGTATCTGTAAATTTAACTTATTTGCGATTGTTTCTATCTGACTTAACACCCTGATTCTTATCTTTGCAATATCACATCCGATGGAAGAAAGTGTTTCATCGTAAACATCTAAAAGTGAATCTATATATCCGCTTTCTTTTAAAAGTGCATTCCTTTGGTTTAATGTTTTATTATACTCTTTTAAAGCCAAAGAATATTTAGGATATAAAACCGATATGCTCTCATCCAAAAATCTTCTTCTGTTTAATGGACTGCCCTTTATAATTCTTAAATCTTCCGGTGTAAACATAACAAGGCTGAATTCTTTTAAAAGTTCATTCCTGACCTTTGCCAGCCCTTCTTTATCCAGTACGCCCAGATCCTGTTCT
>CAMSGF010000055.1 GCA_947058225.1 uncultured Eubacteriaceae bacterium | reverse complement strand
TATCGGGTATCAAGTCATGGCTAAATAATCAACTAGCAATTCGGGTTATAATAAAAAATAAATTTATATAAAGTAAAATTATTTAAAAAATTAAAATAAACAATAATACAGTTTAAAAGTATTTAGTTTATTTATAGTAATTTATAATAGGTCTGTAAATTTGAATTATAAAAAAATATTTAATATAGCGTTTCTTTTAAATAACATTTATAATTTTAAATATTTTGAAAATATATCGTTTTTTTTAGTTATTTATAATAATAAAAAATTTTTTGTATTTTAAATAAAAAACAAAAGAGCAATAAAAATATATGTTTATTTTTATTGCCCTTTAGCTTATATTTTAAATTATTTTATTAACTATTCAAATGATTTGACTTCATAACCTTTATCTGTGATTACCTGTGTTATTTTTTCTTCGTCGATGTTTCCTCCGCTTACAACAGCAAATTTCCCATCTAAATTTACTTCCTTCACGTCTAACCCCATTCCAACAAGTGCATCAGTCACACTCTTTTTACAATGTTCACACATCATTCCGTCAATATAAATTTTCTTTTCCATTTTTTCTTTCTCCTTTGTATTTATTTTATTATTATTTTTTTCATAAGGTTTAAATGCTTTAAGTCTTAATGCATTTGTTACGACACATACACTGCTAAGGCTCATCGCAGCAGCTGCAAACATCGGGTTTAATTTTAGATTAAAAGCGTTGTATAAAATTCCGCACGCAAGCGGTATTCCGATACTGTTATAAAAAAATGCCCAAAATAAATTTTGTTTTATATTTTTTATAACTGCTTTAGACAGTTTTATTGAAGTCGCTGCATCTATCAAATCGCTGTTCATAAGAACTATATCAGCACTTTCTATTGCAACGTCCGTTCCTGCCCCGATAGCAATTCCTATATCTGCTCTTGCAAGGGATGGAGCATCGTTTATGCCATCACCTATCATAGCGACGGTTTTGCCCTGTTTTTGAAGCTTAGCGACTTCCTTTTCCTTATCTTCCGGGAGAACCTGTGCTATTACCTTTGAAATCCCAACTTTTTCTTTTATCGCTTCAGCCGTATTTTTATTATCTCCCGTAAGCATAATAGTATCAATATTTAATTCATTAAATAATTTTATGGCAGCCTTGCTGTTTTCCTTTGGCTTATCCATAACTGCTATTATTCCGATAACTTCGCTTTCATCTGCGAATATTAGGGGAGTTTTTCCCTCTTTTGTAAGTTTGTCCAAAATATTTGTATCGATAGAAAGCCCCTTTTCTTCAATTAATCTTAAATTCCCACCATAATACATCTTCCCATCAATTTTGCCTTCGACTCCGCTTCCAAATAACGCTTTAAAATCTGTTACTTCCTTTTTTGTCGCATTTTTAATATTTGTAACAGCCTTTGCCAGAGGATGCTCACTATTTGTTTCAAGGGAATATGCAATGTCGATAAGTTCCTTTTTTTCTGTATTGACAGGAATTATATCCGAAACGGTCGGTTTCCCTTTAGTTATAGTTCCCGTCTTATCGAGAACGACAGTGTCCACATTGTGTGCAACTTCAAGAGCCTCTCCCGACTTTATAAGTATCCCGCTTTCCGCACCTTTTCCCGTTCCGACCATTATTGCAACCGGCGTTGCAAGACCGAGCGCACAAGGGCAGGACACAACGAGGACAGATATTCCAATGGATAGGGCAAATTCAAATGTCGCTCCCATAATAAGCCATATTATTGATGCAATAAGTGCTATCATAATAACGGTTGGAACGAATATCCCGGATATCTTATCCGCAAGCTTTGCAATTGGTGCTTTTGAAGAAGACGCCTCCTCCACAAGCCTTATTATGTTTGCAAGGGTCGTGTCATCTCCGACTTTTGTCGCCTTAAATTCAAATGTACCACTCGTATTTATTGTGGAAGTCATAACGATATCTCCCTCTTTTTTTTCTACCGGGATACTTTCTCCTGTTATGGCAGATTCGTCTATCGTTGTACTTCCCTTTGTTATAACTCCGTCAACCGGAATACTCCCACCGGGCTTTACGATTAAAATATCATCTGTCATAACATTTTCTACGGGGACGGTTATTTCTTTCCCCTCTTTTAAAACAACTGCAGTTTTTGGAGCTAAATTTATTAACTTTGTTATCGCATCACTCGTTCTTCCTTTTGATTTTGCTTCAAGGTATTTTCCAAATGTGATAAGAGCTAATATTGTAGCCCCCGATTCAAAGTATAAATCCATATGATATCTGCTTACGATATCCATTTTCCCGTTTCCGATTCCGTATGAAATCATATATATCGCAAATATTCCGTACACGAAAGCCGCTGATGAACCTATGGCTATAAGAGAGTCCATATTAGGAGAGCCTTTAAAAAGCGATTTAAATCCGTTTATATAATACTTCCTGTTTACAAATGCTATAGGAAGTGAAAGTAAAAACTGTGTAAAGGCGAAAGCCACAGCGTTGTTCATCCCTTCTAAAAAGGATGGAAGCTTCATTCCCATCATATGTCCCATAGATATATACATAAGGGGAATTAAAAATGCAAATGACACTATAAGTCTAAACTTCATATTTTTTATGTCCTCTTTTGCAATATCGGTGCCTTTTTTATTTGAGTTTTTATTTTCTCCCTTTACAATTGCATCATATCCAAGTGATTTTACTGTTGTAATGATATTATCGGCGTTTATAATATTTTCATCTAAGTCAACCTGCATAGAGTTAGTAAGCAAATTTACAGTTACGCTTTTTACTCCTTTCATTTTCCCAACTGACTTTTCTATCTTTGCGGAACAGGCTGAACAGCTCATTCCGATTACATCAAAATTTACTTTCAATATTAACCTCCGTTCAAAGCATTAATTTAATATATGAATAACTATTCATTCGTTGTGATTATTATAATATAATATCTATTAAAAATAAATACTTTTTGATAAAATCTGGTACTTTATTGTTTATTATTCCCAAATATTAATCTGCACAAATATCATCAATATATTTAATAATAAATATTTTAATCCGATTTATGATTTGTTAAATAAAATTTTGTTATAATTTTTTATTATTTTAGTCTGATTTGTAATTTAATTAAATAAAAACTTATAACAGTTTTCTATTATTTTAATAAATCTTTTTATTTATTTTTTATTTCAAGATTTGTTAGAGTCGTTCCGCCCTTTGCCCCACATATTATTCCCTCTCTTCCCTGTCTTGATAGTATTCCTTTGAATTTTCCGTTATAAATATAAAGCCCTGTCAGATTATCAAACTTGTCCATCTTGAATTTATTATCTTCAATTATAAAGTTATCGGTTTTATATATTTTTGCATACTCTTGAAGCAAGTATCCGTTGTTTGTATTTTCTCTTACTGATTTTTCAAATTCTTCTTTTGTATGATCTACTCCCGCATAAACTCCCCTTGAGCCGTAAAGGTCGTATGGCTTTATTATATATCCGTCCTTGTTATCGACTACTTCCTTTATATCAAATTCTCCCGAATTTAATTTAACAGTGTATGGAATATGTTTTTTTATAAATTTTATCTCTTCTTCATTTAAAAATGAATATGTTGCTTCACTTCTTAAAATCATAAATATTATCTTATTGTGAATTACTTGTGTTCTTATCCCTCCGATGACGCAGGCGAGGTTATTTTTTATGGCTTTTATAAGAGCAGACGCATCTTCATACTTTTCCATCATCTCTCCCGTTACGGCTCTTCTGTAAACTAAATCTATCGTATCTCCATCTTTCGTCTTTAGTTTGTTATCTTCGATTTTTAAATCTCTCACATCACAGATAAATGTTTTGTATCCTCTTTTTTCAAAACACTTTTTAAATATATTAAATTCATTGATTGTTGCACTTTCCAAAAAGTCTGCTATTGCAACGGTTGGATTTTGAACCTTGTATTTGTACGTTGAATAAATCTTCATCATTTCATCAATCCACGAATAAAAAAGCTCAAAATTTGAGAGTTCATATTCCTTTGTAAATTCCTTAAAGGCCAAAGTATCTTTTATCGCATTATAAAGCTCTCTGTCTTCATTCATCGCACTAGCTCCGTCGGCATTAAATTCACAAAATTTAAACGAATTATCATCTTCGTTAAAAAATAAATCTATCCTCACTATCGGAAGGAGCTGTTCATATCCCGTGTCTTTTAAAATTAATTCTTCCAGTCTTTTATCAAATTTAAAAAGTTTTCTGTACTCTTTATTTTTTATATATTCTTTTATAACCTTTGTTAAAATTCTATGTGTTACAGCCGAAACTTCTTTAAAAAAACTTATCGTTTCACTTGTAAACATCTTTGGCATATATGGGAAAGATATATATTCGTTGTGGTATATTGCGGTGGAGGAATGAATGTAGTCTATTGCTTTTTTGTATGATTTTTCATGTTCATACAAATTTTTATTTATATTGTCTATATAAATTTCATTGTATTTATTTTCATTCATAGCATACTCCTTTTATATTATTATATTAAATTTTTCTTATCGTTGGTTTTAAAGGCTTTTATATTTTCTTTCGCCAAAGTGGTCTTATTTTTTGCAAGGTTAATCAAAGGATTTATATATTCCTTTTCTTCTTCATCCAATGCGTCTTTTGCCTTATCTAATAGATTTATTATAAATTCATCTGCTTTTTCTTTGTATATATCAGCCTCATATCCGTTTTCAATTAAATCAAGTTTGGTTTTTGCCGCAATTTCATCAGTAACAAATTCAGTCTTTTTAAGGAAATAGTTTAGGTTATCTTCATTATAAAAAATACCTTTTATAAGTGCGATATAACCCAGGCAATATTTTAGCGGCATAGCATCGGCCATTCTTATTTCAATGTATTTTTTAAGCCTTACATCAGGGAAGAACATTGATAATAAATGCTCTGCTTCTTCTTTTGTGATTATTTTATCCTTATATATATCTTTAATCGGTTTTTCTTTTGTATATGTTGCTTTGTTATTTTCCATAGTTAAAATTGCAGGAGAATTTAGAATATACTTTGCATATTCCAAAAAGCCGAATTTCTTATTTAAGGAGTCTTTTACAATCATACTCCTGTCCTTATCGGTGTCATTCCAGATGACAGTTCTCATCATATATTTGTCGTAGACTTCACCTTCAAAAACAGCGGTGTTATCTGTAAGCAGGCTAAATGCAGGGCTTAATATATTGGCAAGGCGGAATTTTTTTATAAAGTCCTCCTCACTGTAATAATCAATACTCACCTGTGCGGAGGCAGAGCCTTTCATCATATTTTTGCCATACTCACCGACATTTTTAAAATAGTCAAGCATATATTCGTATCTGTTTTTTGGAATTAGCTTTAAATCGTCTATCTTACTTTTTGGATGATAACCTGTGTAGCTTATTTGATAGTTAAATTTATTTAAATATTTTAAAACTGGTGTTAAGAACTTTTCATATTCCTCTTTTATTTTTTTTATATTATCAAAAGGTCCCATACTGACTTCAAATTGAGCCGCAGGTTCAAGCGTTATAGCTACGTTTTTCCTGTTTAAGCCTATGATTCTACCCTTTAGGGAAAATACTTTTTCGTCGTATTCTTCGCTTAAGACTTCAAGCATTTTTTCAATTCCGTTATCACCGTAGTAGCTTATGGAATTATTATTTTCATCTACTATTATATGTTCAAGTTCAAAGCCTAAATTGTTATTTTTTTCTTTTTCAATTCCGTCTTTAAAATAGTTAATAAAAACTTTTAAATTTTCTTCATATGTGCTACCTTCATCTTCTTGTTCCATATCATTTAAAAGTTTTTTTGCTTCATCAATTTTATCTTTTTTGACGTAGATATTTACACTGCACAGACTTCTTCCGATGTATACCCTCATCCATTCTATATCAGCATCGTATTTTAATTTGCATTCAATTCCATTCGAATTTAACAACCCCTCTATAATACAGGCGTTAATGTCGTTTGGCGAGGTCATTAAAAGCTCATAATCTATCATTTTATCTTCTTTATTTTTTTTAAAAAACATAATATTTCTCCGTTTTTATTATATCACATTTTTCTAATATTCATCGAAGTTTTTCCTCGATTCGCACAAAAGTATACT
>CAMSGF010000054.1 GCA_947058225.1 uncultured Eubacteriaceae bacterium | reverse complement strand
GTAATGTATGGTACAGGTTACGGTTGAGGGTGAGAGACGGGAGGGGCGGCGGGTGAAGTGCCATGCACTTCACTAACAGGCGAATTTCATTCGCCTGAACTTTTAAAAGACCTGATTTTGAAAATTTATTTTCAAAATCAGGTCTTTTAAAAGCCGCCGCTCCTCCAAGCACCCCAACACCCCAAAAACACTTAACTTCTTCTATTACCATTTATAAATTTATAAACCTCATATAGCTCAATCACCTATAACCCCTACCAAACAACCGTAGTCTTAAGTCTATCCCCCATACCGCACAAAACTTCACTCGTAATACCACCAAAAGCACCTGCCATATAAGATGCTAAAATATTATCCCCTCCATCACTTCCGATAAGCGTCACAACATCATATAACTTAACATCCGGTATACCCGTAACATCAACGGCGAGCTGATCCATACATATCCTCCCGATTACCATAACCCTATGCCCATTTATTAAAACATATATTTTCTCACACGATAAACTCCTTTTTATTCCATCGGCAAAACCAATCGGTATTATAGCAATCTTACTGTCTTTTTTTGCAACAAATGCCCTGTCATATCCAAAACTCTCCCCTTTTTCTATATCCCTTATTAAAACAATCCTTGATTTTAACGAAAGAACAGGTCTTAAATCTAAATTTAATTTTGTCTTTATATCAGGCGAATTTAACACTCCGTAAATTCCATCCCCAACCCTCACATAATCACATTTTAAATTTGGATAATTAAGTAATCCATAAGTCCCCTGAATATGTATCTTTGGAATTTCTATGTCATTTTCTTCTAACTTTTCAATAACCTGATAAAACCTAAGTATCTGCTTTCTCGTAAAATTAACATCTTCTTCTTTTAAACTGTCCGATACGCATAAATGCGTATATATCCCCAAAGCTTTAATATTTTCCATATAAAATACGTCTGTAATTTCATCAATTTGTGTCTTTTTAAACCCAAGACGGTGCATCCCCGTATCAACCTTTATATGCGTTTTAACCTTAATACCCTGCTCATTTAACATCAGTGCATAATCATAATCTATTAAACTCTGAGTAAGATTATATTTTTTTATCTCCCTCGCCCTTGACGGATTCGTATATCCCAAAATCAATATCTCCCCGACTATCCCATAGCGGCGAAGCTCAATTCCCTCATCTATCGTCGCTACTGCAAAGGCTTTAACCCCAAGCCTGTTTATATAAGTAGCTATCTCATACATACTATGCCCGTATGCACCCGCTTTCACAACAGCCATAATCTCACTCCCCTCCTGCATAGCCTCTTTTATAACCTTTATATTATGCCTTAAATTGTTTAGATTAAGTTCTGTCCACGCCCTGTCTTTTAAATGCCTCGAATGTATCCTGTTTTTCCCTTTAATTTTTTTTAATAAGGGAATAAAAATAAGGGAAATCATAACCGAAATAAACACCACAAAAATATAACACACGTATCCGCTTTTAAAAATACCATTACTTAAATTCCATCTTTTAATAATAAATTGTAAAAGTGTAATAATACTCGGATAGACTATATATATTAAAAGCGACAAATCACAAAACACTTTGTTTACCCTGCTTGCCCTCCCTTTTAAACAGGATAACACACTGAATAAAAAATACGAGAAAGGCACTGAAAGTATATATATGGCATTTAAACGACTCACACCAAATTCATAAAACAATCTGACTTCGGCAAACAACATTATAAACGATATTAAAAGAGCAATCCCCCTGTTTTTTAACGATGTCTTATCATCCCCATTTGATATTATTCCTCCAAGAACAAAGAACATAGGTGCATAAAATATCCCATCTCCAAAGTGTGAAGATATTTCATATATATGTGCATATAAATAATTCATAAACGGTATGTTTTCAAAGATGAAATAATAATTATCCAAACACAAACCAAATATGTAAAGAATCAAAACTATAAAAAATGCACTCTTTATCCTTTTTTTTCTAACCAAAAACCAGGAAATAACCCCACCTATAACAGCCGATGGAAAATACCACAGGTTATATACCATACCATCAAAAATAACATCTTTTATAATATTTACAAATAAATGCTCCTTTAAAAAATACCCCTTATATATATTTAAAGGAATGCTTATAACCATAGCTAAAACATACATTAAAACCATACTCTTAATAAAATTTTTTAACCTGCTATTATCATAAGCATATCTGGAAAGGAGATAAAAACCCGATGTCATAAAAAAGAAAGGAATCGCCACAGAAGAAAGCACCCTTATAAATATAAAATCATTTTCTTTTAATGAAAGAGAAGAAAACACACTTAAAAATACGACGCTTAACACCGCTATCATCTTAAAATAATTTATTCCAACACATTCTCTACTTTTTTTCATAGCGGTCTCTCCAAAGCGTTATTATAAAACCGTCTGTGTTATTTCCTGAAATTTGATAGATATACTTTTTTGGTATGTAAAGCTGTGTCGTATCATCTTGGCCCACCCTTAAATAAAAAACTTCAATAATCTTATTTTCTTCTTCAATTTCCAAATGTTCCCCCTCATATGAGAACTGTTTTATATATTCGATGTATTCCTCCAAAGTAAAATCATTCATATCCATAATTTTGGAATGAGGATAGCCTACGTATCTGAAATGCCAAGGCTCATGTGCTATGTTCGTTATATGCTCCTTTCCCTTTGGGTATCTTTCAACAAACCCATATTTTGGAGCAAATTTTCTAAAACGGGCACAAATCCCATCATATGAAAAGTCCGGACATATAAAGTCTATCTTATCTTTATTTTCAGCAAGGTCAATAGCAAGACCCGTCTGATGCTCACTGTGATAAGGCTTTGCCACAAATTTATTTGTAAATTCCACACCTTTGTCCTTTAAAGATGAGTTATATATCTTTGTTTGTTCTTTTTCATCCCGATATCCGCTTACAGCTACGATACTGCCCCTACATTTAATTTTATCAAAAATTAAATTTAAGTGATTTACTGCCACCCTCTTCATAAATACATCAGAATAGTCAGAATAGACCCTTGCCAAATCTTTTTGTTTATCAATTCTTAAAGGGAAATTATTATTTACCAAAACCAAATTCCCTTCATAAATTTTATTATTATCTATATCTATTTTCATATGTAAAACCCTATCAGCTTATCGAGCATTTCTTCAAATGATAAGCCTATACCTTTCATCATATTCGGAAAGCGTGAATTTATAGTAAACCCCGGTATTGTATTTACCTCATTAAATACAATTTCATTCGATTTTGTTAAAAACATATCCACCCTTGCAAACCCCATGCATCCAAGCGTTTTATATATCTTTACGGCCGTCTTTTGTATTCTAAGTTCAGTTTCTTTATCTATCCTTGCAGGCATATGTATTTTTGAAGTCCTTGGAGTATATTTTTCTTCATAGTCCAAAAAACCCGATATTTCCATTTCATCGACCCTTCCTACAATAAGTTTATCAATTCCGATAATCGCACAGCCCACTTCAAAACCGTCAATATTCGCTTCGACTGTAACCTCCATGTCATGTTTAAATGCTTTCTCAACCGCAGGCTTTAAATTATCACTTTTAAAAACCTTTGTAATCCCAATGGAAGAACCTGCCCTGACAGGCTTTACAAAGAGAGGATATTTTAAAGTCTTTTCTATTTCTTTCATTTTTTCATTCATTTCATATCTTTTAAATGTAACAGACCTTGCAACAGGAATCCCAACGCTGTTTATAAGTTTATGTGCCCTGTCTTTGTCCATACAAAGAGCAGAAGAAAGAGTATCACACCCGACGGTTTTTATCCCGGCAAGTTCAAACATTCCCTGAACGGTTCCATCCTCCCCGTTTTTCCCATGAAGAACTGGAAAAGCCAAATCTACGTCCACAAATTTATAACTTCCATCAGACAGCTCCAAAAAGCCTCTTTTAATGCGACTTTGAGAAAAAATAACGGGGGTTATATTCTCTTTATCCATATACCACGTATCATCTTTTATATTTTCATATTTTCCTTTGTATCTGTACCACTCGCCTTTTCTTGTAATACCTATCGCTATTACTTCATATTTATCCTCATTTAAGTTTTCAAGAACTGAAAACGAAGAGTTAAGCGAAACGTCATATTCACTCGAACACCCTCCAAAAATTACTGCAACTCTCTTTTTCATCTTAAACCCACCCTTCCTTAATGAGTATATTGTTTGACAGTGCATAGCCTATTTCACATACATTTTTATATAAAAGGACTTCCTCGTTTTCTTTTGTTTTTATATTCGTTTTATTCAAGCAAACGAATGTGCTTTGATAAATCTTTCCTTTTCTTTTGTAATAAGATAAACCTTTATTAAAAATATCGTATTTATACTCAGGTTTAAAATCAGAATAAATTTTCCCAAACATACATTCATCATCAAAGGAAATTGATATTTGAAAAGAAGCATTAGTATCATTTCTAACCTTTAAATCAAGCCAACCTTCCGCTATGGTCGCATCAACCCCATACGGTTCACTTTCGTTATTTGGAGGGAAATACTCCGTAGAATGAGAGTGCCTTTCAACTATCGTAAGAGGAGTGTGCAGAAAAAGCCAAAAAAGCATATTGCTAAGCTGACAAAGCCCTCCGCCGTAAGAGCCTGTTATCTTCCCATCCACTAAATTAAGTCCGTCTTTATACCTTTCATGTTTATCTGCATCTTTTACAAGTTTCCAAAACGAGAAAGTTTCACCCGGTTTTATCACGATGTTATTTACTGGTCTTGAAGCAATCTTTAAATTATAAACCTTATTTATCTGGTATTTAATATCAAAACCACTGTCTTTGTTAATCATAACCGAAGACGATGAAAATACTTCATAAGGCATTTTTTCTTCTTTTGTTTCAAAAGCATATACATTCCCGTCAAATTTCATCTTTAAATAAAAGCACTTTTTCTTCTGCCATTCACGAATGGGAAGTAAAGCTGGGAAAAGCTGCGTAATTCTCTTTCTTTTCATAATAAACTCTCCTTAAAATCAATTTCTCTTTTCTTTATAAAAAGTCTATCAAAATAAAAAAGAGACTTCTCTCGTTTGCTCCGACAATTTTCCCATAACTTTTTATATAAATTCTTACAATTTTCTTACTTTTTTTAATCTATATTCATACATCCCCTTTGAATAAAAAAAATGACAGACTATTAACCTTAACCTGTTTATTTTTTTAACATATCGTAGTATTCTTTATTTATTTAATACAACAAAAATTTAATTTATTATTATAAAAATTTTTCACATAAAAAAGCACCCTATCAGGTGCTTTTATCGTTTTTTTACTTATACCAATTTTTCTATTTTTTAAGCTTTTTATTCGGTCTGCCTCCGCCGTTTACGCATCCGTCAACACAAGACATCACTCCGATAAAGTCATAGTCGTTTTCTTTGTTTACTGCTCTTTTTATCTCCTCAATCGATGGATTTAAACCAAACACTATGCAGCCTTTAATATCTCTGTCATCTGTTAATTTAACGTTAAATTCTCTCTTGAAGCCGATTCTGTTATCAACCCCTGAAGAATCATTTAACCTTATTATGTCATAAGCAGTTTGTATCGCAAGATAAAACGGATTAAACTCTCCCGTCCTTTCAAGTGAGTCAAAGCCAACACCTTCATAATTTTCAAAATTAACACAGGCTGATTCCAAAAGTCTGATAAGCTGCCTTGTTGTGATAGTTAAGTCATAACCATTGCTTTCTTCCGCAAGCAAAGCCGTACAGTTTTCAACCCTCACAAGATGAACGTCTTTATCAACACCTCTGTCAAGCAGATTTTCTTTAAAAGGTATATTTATATCCTCTCTGACCTGTTCTAAATCTATGAATAAATCTTTGCTTTCAGGCACATTTTTTACAATTTGTTTTTTTATCCCGGGAGAACACGCATAAAGGAGGGGAACTTCGTGTGCCATACTTTCCTTTAGTGTCAAAGATATTCGGTTTATCTCCCCTATTAAATATTCCTCCAAGTCTAAAACCATACTAAAGCCTAAACTTTTAAGAACATTTACGACCTTGTTTCTCGCAACCATGCTGTCCACCACACCCCCTACACCACGTATGCGCACGCCCGTAGGGTAATTTTAG
>CAMSGF010000053.1 GCA_947058225.1 uncultured Eubacteriaceae bacterium | reverse complement strand
TATCATTATTTTGGAAGATTTATCTTATATTAAAAATACTTTTGAAGCGAATGAGGCAGAGTATTTCTCTGACTTAATGACGTATTATAAAAACGGAAAAATCTTAAAAAATCAAATGGATAACTTCTTTGAATTTGAGGAAATAGAAAATAAATTAAAGACACAAAACAGTATGATTTTTTATGATTTTTCTTCAAAGTCCACTTCACTTTCAGTAAAAAAAATAGTGGATATAAAGTCAGTAAACAATATAAGCTACACTAAAAACCTAAATTATCTTTTTGAGAGAATTTTATCATTTCAAAAAGATGATTATAAAGTTGTTGTAACGTATAAAGATAAAAGTGAAAAAGAAAATTTAAAAAGGTTATTTGATAATTATAAGATAAGCTACAGCGAGCAAATTAAAAAAGGTCAGATAGCTTTTATTAAAATAAATATTATAAGCGGGTTTGAACTGTTAAACCAAAAAATGTTTGTCATAAGCTATCAGGATATATTAAATAAGTTTCAAAGTAAAAAAAAGAATAAAACATCAAGGAAAAAAGAGAAAGCATTTTTTTCAGAAATTGAAAAGGGAGATTATGTCGTTCACGAAAGTTATGGAATAGGAAGATATATGGGGCTTGTGAATATGGAAGCGGCAGGAACATACGGAGATTATCTTGAAATTCAATATGCCGGAGAAGATAAGTTATATGTTGCATCGAACAAGATGAATTTAGTTCAAAAGTATATAGGAACAAAGGATGCTCCTCCAAAGTTAAATAAGCTAAATTCAAAGGTATGGGAAAACACAAAAAACAAGACAAAAAAAGCGATAAAAGAGCTTGCAAGGGAATATATTACGCTGTATGCAAAAAGAGAATCGATTCCGGGCTTTGCCTTTAGTAAGGATACGACCTGGCAGGAGGACTTTGAAAATCAGTTTGAACACGAACTGACTTTAGACCAGGCAAAGTGCATTGAAGAGATAAAGGCGGATATGGAAAAGCCGCATCCTATGGATAGACTCCTTTGCGGAGATGTGGGGTTTGGGAAAACGGAGGTTGCACTTAGGTGTGTGTTTAAGGCCTGTATGGATTCAAAGCAGTGTGCCATCCTTGTTCCAACGACAGTTCTCGCACTTCAGCACTACAAAGTATTCCTTGAAAGATTTAAAAATTTCCCAATAAATATAGAAATGCTATCCCGTTTTAAAAGCCCGAAGGAAGAAAGGGAAATAATAAAAAAAATCAACAACGGAACCTGCGATATAGTAATAGGAACGCACAAACTTTTAAGCGATAATGTGAAATTTAAAAATTTAGGCTTTTTGGTTATAGACGAAGAGCAGCGTTTTGGGGTAACACATAAAGAAAAGTTAAAGCTTTTAAAGGAAAATGTCGACACACTGACACTTTCCGCAACCCCTATACCAAGAACGCTCAATATGTCTTTAATAGGGGTTAGAGATTTATCGACGATAGAACAGCCTCCAAAGGAGAGAAAAGAAGTCGAAACGTACGTTATGGAATACGATGATTTAATCATAAAGGATGCCATAAAAAAGGAGCTTCAAAGGGGAGGTCAGGTGTTTTTTGTGTATAACAATGTTCAAAATGCAAATAAGGTATGTAACCAGTTGGAAAAGCTTGTGCCTGGGGCGAGAATCACATATGCAAACGGACAGATGAGGGAAAATGAACTGGAACAGGCTATGATAGATTTTTTGGATAAGAAATATGACATACTCGTTTGTACATCGATTATAGAAAACGGACTTAATATATTAAATGCGAACACGATGATAATAAAGGAGGGGAATAATTTAGGCCTATCCCAGCTTTATCAGTTAAGGGGAAGGGTTGGGAGAAGTGATAAAAGTGCGTATGCTTATATAACGTATCCTAAGAACAGGACTTTAAATGAAAATGCGATGAAGAGGCTAAAAGCGATAAACGAGTTTACTAGGTTTGGGTCCGGCTTTCAAATTGCAATGAGAGATTTGCAAATAAGGGGAGCAGGGAGTATTTTAGGAGCCAATCAGCATGGACACTTCGCAAATGTTGGATATGAGATGTATTCAAAGCTTTTAAAGGAAGCGTTGGAGGAAGAAAAGGGAGAAGTAAGGGAAGAAAAAGAGGATACCGCTATAAGTTTAAAGGTAGATGCGTTTATTCCAAGCACATATATCGAAGATGAGAAGCTTAGAATTTTAACGTATAAGGAAATAGCGAGTATTCAAAGTGAAGAGGAGAAAATTGAAATAATAGATAACCTGATTGATATATACGGAGATATAGACACTCCTCTTGAAAACTTAATAGAAATATCGCTTTTAAAAGCGAATGCTACAAAAAGGGGAATACTAAAAATCGCACAAAACGATGCACAAAAGGCTATATACGTCGACTTGGATAAGGAGTATGATTTATCGGATAAAGGAATTGACAAATTATACGATGAATTCCGTTTAAAATTAATTAAAAATCCAAACTGCATAAGAATTATGTTCCCTATGAAAAATAATACAGATATAGTAAAATATGTAAAGAAAATAATTGAAATATTTTAGTTAATCTAATATAATTAATACATTGTCTAAAGAGGGGAAAAACAATTAAGGAAGGGTATAGTATGAAAAAAATTAAAAGAATTATAAGTTTATTATTGGTTATTATGAGTGTTTTAAGTTTCTCGGCTTGTACGGTCAATACTGAGAAAGCAAAACAAAAGCCTGTCGCAACTGTCGATGATAAGGAAATATTAAAAGCTCAGGTTGATGATATTGTGGGCTTTACGTTGGTGTCGTATTATGCAAGCTCATCCCAAAGTGTCGATTTAAAGGACGATACCGTTACATCATTAAAGGAGCAGATAGTTGATAATCTCATTCAGTCTGAATTAATCGATACATTAAAGGACGAATATGATTTCAAATTAGATGAAAAAGAGGTTTCTTCAACTGCACTTGAAGCGTTAAACTCGGTTAAAAGCTCCTTAAAAGGTGATGCGTACAAAACTACGCTTTCAATGTACGGTTTTACGGAAGAAAGTTTTGAAAAGGCAGTTAATGAATATGCTGCTTTGGTCGTTAAGCTAAACGGTTTTAACGATGCTTTTACAAAGAAAGAACAAAAAACAGGAAAATATACGAAAAGTATATATGAAACGGTCGGAGATTTAGAAATTCCAACGTATTATATCTACTACTACACAATTCAAAAGCAATTTGAAATTCAGTATAATTCATATTATTCAGGTGGAGAATCTTCAAATGAGGATACATCCGAAGAGGGCATTTATAAATCAGCCATTGAAGAGGTTACAAAAAGAGCCTTATACTATAATGAGGGTAAAAAACAAAATATCAAGCTATCCGATAAAGATATAAAAGACCAGGTTGAATCTTTGGGATATATGGATTCTATGTTTGGAGAGGACACCGTAAACAGCTTGTGCAAGACATTTTGTATGACTAAAAAGCAATACAGTGATGCGAGAAAATGGTGTGCGATGGCAAACTTATATAAGGAACAGTTAGAAAAAGACTTAAAGATAGATGAAGTGACAGAAGATGATGCAAAAAAAGAGTTTAAATCAAATAAGGATAAATATGACTCTTCAACTGTGAGTGCAAAGCACATTTTAACGCAGGATAAAGACTTGGCAGATGAAATATATAACGCAGCAAAGACAAACCCTGCTAACTTTGATAGCTTCATAGAAAAATACAAAGACAATGAAAAAATAACAGAAGCTACTGACCTTGGGGAATTTTCTTATTCTGATATGGTTGAGGAATTTTCAAAGGCTTCGTTTGGGGCCGAAAAGGGAAGTGTTGTCGGACCTGTTAAAACTGAATATGGTTATCACGTAATATATGTTTATGATAAAAACAAGGTTGAATCAAAGTTTGAAGATTACAAAGAAGAGATAATGGCAAATATAAGAACAGAAAGACAAAACCTTGCAAGCACAAATTACGAGAGCAAGTTAAAGAAAAGTACAAAGACAAAGGAAAACTTTGAGATAAAATCTCCGTTTGACTTATTCTTTGACGGTGTTAAAAAAGAACATAAGATAAAGATTAAAAACGGGGTGTTAAAGAGTCAGACAATAATGCCTCTGTCAAATTCATCAGAGGATAATACTTCTGACAAAGCAAAGACGACAGATGATAATAAATAAAATTATAATAATAAATTTAAAATAAAAAAGGAGAGTTTTCTCCTTTTTATTTTTGTTATTAAACAGGTTAATATATTTTTATTATAATAATATTTTATTTTTTATATGATATATACTATATTGTAGCTATTTATTTTTTATCTTTTCATATTGTATATGTTAATATCTTTTTATTGATATTATATATATTTTGTATCATATATTAATATTCTAAGTGCTTTTATTATAAAATCACACTTTACTATTTTTACTCACTTATTAATTGTGACTTAACTTTAATTTATTTTAAAATAAAAAAGCACCGACTGTGTCGGTGCTTTTTTTACATCCAAGGCTTTAATATAACCTTAATTGCCTCTCCTGTTTTTACAAGTTCAATTCCTTTTTTGACATCTTTTAAAGGAAGCTTGTGTGTTACAAACTTTTTAGCGTCCACCTTTCCTTTTACTATATAATCAAGTGCAGCCTTAAAGCAGTCTGAAGAATAGCTAAACCCTCCGATTACTTCAATTTCTTTGTAGTGAAGTAAATTTGAATCGAAAGTTACCATACAGTTGTCTTTAGGAAGTCCGCCGAACAGTAATACTTTCCCCCTGCTCCTTACAAGATGGGTTACCTCTGCTTGAACTTCTCCGACAGGACACGCCGTTATTGCAACATCTACCCCTCTGCCGTCAGTATGCTCCATTATAACTTTGGTTAAATCTTCAGTGCTTGGATTTACGAACACATCAGTGGTATCAAATTTCTTTGCCATATCAAGTCTGTTTTGGTGCATTTCTGAAATTATTACCTTTTTTGCTCCTCTTGCCTTTGCCATGGCAGAATGAAGATTTCCAAGCGGACCTGCACCTATTATTAAAACAGTATCTCCATCTCCTACACCTACATTATCCTGTGTGGAATAAACCGATGCTAACGCCTCTGCGACAGGCATCATATCCAAATCAATATCATCAGGAAGTTTATGTACGAAAGTCGGATTTGCAGCTTCCTTTGGAAGAGAAATATACTGTGCGTAGATACCTGGTATTGTCGTTCCTACAACTATCATATTTTCACATTGGCTTTCTATATCTTTTTTGCAGTAAAAACACTTTTTGCATGTTATACCCGGGTTTATCATAACCCTCTCGCCTGCTTTAAAATATTTACTCTTACTTTCTTCAACTATTCCAACACCCTCGTGTCCTATTATAAAAGGCGGGGTTACCTTATTATGTCCGCTTCCAAAAGTTCTTATATCCGACCCGCAGAGTCCACAGGCCTCAACCTTTACTAAAATTTCTTCATCATTGCACTTTGGTTTTTCCACTTCTTCAAGTGAAAAATCGTTTGGTCCCCTAAAGACAATAGCTTTCATCTTTTCCATAATTATTCTTCCTCCTTAAAATCACATTCACCGTCAAGGCATAATTTATCTATATAAGTTTCTATTTTTTCCGTCATACATTCATCTCCATAGTATAAACAGTCTTTGCACACAACGCTTGCAAGTTTTTTTAGCTTTTTAATATATTCTTCTTTTTTTATAAAGGTTACTTCTCTCTCATAAATTGATGATATATTAGATACATTCACAAGGCTTTCTTCTACTTCTTCTTCAATAAAATGCGGAAAAACTCCCATTGCATCATTAATTCTTTTTAGGGTTATAAAACTTTTAAAATTCTTATTAAAAAATGCTTTTAATTCTTCTAAATTATTTATACCATCTGGGTATAAATAAAATTCACAGTCCATTTCAATAACTTTCATATCTTTCTCCTTTTTATTTTTATTTTAATTTTATAACTGAAATTTCAGGGGGATTAAACGCCCTGAAATTCACAGTGTAGTTTCCAAGTCCTGCATTTACGATTAAGTCTTTATTATTTTCAGTGTACTTTCCTTTTGAATACTTTGGGAGAAAGTCCCCATACGGTGACACAAGCCCTCCGACAAACGGAATCCTTATAATTCCACCGTGTATATGCCCCGATAAAATTAAATCTGCTCCTACATATTGATAGGTTTTAAATTTACTTGGGTCGTGTACGAGAAGTATGTTAAATTTATCTTTCTCAAATTATAGCATGATTCTGCCGTTTTGTCAGTTGCGATTTGAACTGT
>CAMSGF010000052.1 GCA_947058225.1 uncultured Eubacteriaceae bacterium | reverse complement strand
GGCCCAAAACCAACAATTTGGGTGGCCCATTTCCTACATTTTCACTTCGCACCCAAGGGAAATAAGAATCTCCCTCATCGTAAAAACATCTTCAATCAATGGTACATTATGTATAATATTTTCACCTCTATTTAATATAGAGCCAATTAAAATAGGAAGTACAGCGTTTTTACACCCTTGTAATTTTATCTCACCACTTAGTGAGTTCCCTCCGTTTATAATGTAACTCATCTTCCACCTCCATTATGACTTATTTTATATTATTCCAAGTCTTAAAAATTGTTACATAAGAAATTTTTTAAAACTAATAAAAGTATTAAGATTAACTTTATTTTCAAAAGCAGACTTTGCCAATATTCTCACTTTTTCATCTTTATTAAAACAATATAAAAAAGAGCAAAACAATTTTTTATCATTTAAAACATAATTCATTATTACTCTTTTTCTTATCATCAATATAATCTCAAAAATAAAATATAATAAAAAAAACACCAACATTATTTTATAAGATAAAAATTTTACATTTTTTTACTTCTCTATCCTTTCAAACGTATTATAATAAAAAAGAGCAAAACAAAATTTTTACTCTTTAAAATCTTTTAAGTCCATATAAATTTTACATTATTAATTTTTCAATTTCTTTTACTATCAAATCTGCACTGTCTTTCATAGATAATTCCTTTGACGCTCTGCAAACTTCGTTAAATATCTCCTCATCCGTAAGCAGCGTATTCACCTTTTCAAACAGACTATCCCCATCTAATTTATCATCTTCTATCATATATCCTCCACCGCCTTTTACAACTTCCATAGCATTTTTAGTCTGGTGGTCGTTTGCTGCGTGAGGATAAGGAATGTATATCCCGGCAAGTCCCATATACGTTATCTCTGCAATGCTTGTCGCACCGCTTCTCGATATAACTATATCAGACGCATTCATATAAAGCGGCATATCGTAAATATAATCTAAAATTTCCACATTATTTATCTTATCTAAATTCAGTCCTTTTTCCTCACACCCTTTACAAAAATCATCGTATTGATTTTTCCCCGTAACGTGATATATATAAACATTATCATTATCCTGCAATTTTTCTATAAGATACATCATAGCCAAGTTTAGATTTTTAGCCCCAAGACTTCCTCCAAAACTCAATATGATTTTTTTATCCATATCAATTTGAAGTGTCTTCCTTGCAATTTCTTTTGTGTATAAATCAAACTCTCTCCTCACAGGATTTCCCGTATAAACAACTCTTCCCGGATGCTCCACAAATTCCTTTGTGTTCTTAAAAGTCGCACAGACCGTATCCGCCCACTTTGATAGCATCTTCGTGGTAAAACCGGGAATCGCATTTTGCTCGTGTATTAAACTTTTCTTTTTCTTCCTAACCCCTGCAAGAACGACAGGCCCGCTTACAAACCCACCTGTTCCTATAACTATATCGGGACAAAACTTTTTTACGACTCTTTTTGCATCTGAATAGCCTTTAAACATCTTAAAAAATACACTGATTTTCTTAAGAGTGCTGTAATACCTCTCAAACCCGTATATCCTTATATTATGTATCTCATACCCTGCCTTTGGAACTATATCTCCTTCCATACAGTCCACTCTCCCTGCATATTCAACCTCCCAGTCAGAATGCAAATATTTAATTTGATTTGCTATGGCAAGGGCAGGATATATATGTCCTCCAGTTCCCCCTCCTGCAATTAAAACTTTCATAAATTTACCCCTTATAAATTACAATATTTAGATATATTTAAAACTACCCCCATACCGCATAAAAGCGATATAAGTGAGCTTGCTCCCGCACTTACAAACGGAAGAGGCATTCCCGTAACAGGAATTATATTCGTTACAACCCCGACATTTATAAACACCTGCATTCCAAGAAGCCCCGCCATTCCCCCACAAAACAAAGTCGCAAATGTATCAGGTGCTTCCATGGAAATCTTAACAAGCCTCCATATCAAAAGAAGATATACAAATAATATCAATATTCCACCGACTAACCCAAGTTCCTCTCCTATATGAGCAAAGATAAAGTCATTTTGAGGCTCAGGCATAAACATAAGCTTCGCCTTCCCATTTCCAAGCCCCTGCCCGAATATTCCACCACTTCCAAGCGCCATAAGGGACTGAGCTATCTGCCATCCACTGCCTTGTATGTTAGACCATGGGTCAGTATATGCGAGCATCCTCGCAACCCTCCAAGGCGTTATAACTATCATCGCAATTCCCGCGCAAAATACTCCCGCAACAATAACTCCTATATATTTTAAATTAACTCCGCCTATAAATAACATCCCTATCAAAATAGCTCCCGTTATCGCAGCAGTAGATAGGTTAGGCTCTAACGCAATAAGTCCGCACATTATTAAAAGAAGTCCGCAGTATGGTAAAAATCCATACCTAAACGACCTCATAAGTTCACCTTTTTTTTCTATTGAATAAGCCATAAATAAAATAAGTGCAATCTTGTTAAATTCAGAAGGCTGAATCGTTCCGCCTGGAAGCTGAATCCACCTTTGTGCCCCATTTACATTCGTTCCAACACCCGGTATTAAAACCAATCCAAGAAGCAATATGCTTCCTATCATAACATAAGGAGCAAAATGTTTTATAACTTTATAATTTGTCCTGGATATTATAAACATAAGGAAAAATCCCACAATACCATATATAAGCTGCTTTATAAAAAAGAAAAACGCATTGTTATAAGTTATTCCCGCATTATACATACTTGCGGAAAATATCATAATAAGACCTAAAACCGTTAGGATTAACACACAAAATATTAAGATAAAATCAGCAGGTCTTTTGCCTCTTGCCATATGATTATTTCTCCTTTTTAATTCTGACTTTCTTATTATAATTATATTACCCATAAATATTAAAATGAATTAAAAATACTTCACTTTAATTTTAAAGACTGTTTACAATCTCTTTAAATACCCTGCCCCTTTGTTCGTAGTCATCAAACATATCAAAACTTGCACTCGCAGGTGATAAAAGCACTGCCTCACCCTCTCCTGCAAGTTCTTTTCCCTTTAAGACGGCATCTTCAAGCGAATCTGCCCTGTAATATTTCTCATATCCATACTTTTTGGCACAGTCTATAATCTGCTCCCTCGTATCCCCGAGGACGATAATTCCCTTTATCTTATCGTTTAATGCCTTTATCAAATCGTCAAAAGGAACCTTTTTATCATATCCGCCTAAAATTATATAGGTATCCTTTTCCATCGCATTTATAGCGGTAATGGAAGCATCTGTGTTCGTTCCCTTTGAGTCGTTTATATAATCAACTCCATCTACTGTCTTAACAAACTCAATTCTGTGTTCCACCGCCGTAAATGAAAGAATACTCTCTCTCATCTTATCTATATCTATTCCCATAACGACAGAGGCTAATATGCAGGCCATAACATTTTCTACATTATGGATTCCATAAAGTTTAAGGTTTGTTATATCTAAAATTTCACTCACTTTTCCATTTATATTTATATATATTTTCTTATCCTTTAAATACGCATTTGCATCTTCACTTTTCACAGAAAACGAAAGCACATTGCACTTCGCCTTTTTACTTAAATCTACAACCGTTTCATCGTCTTTATTTATTATAAGAAAGTCATTTTCATCTTGATTTTTAAAAACATTCGCCTTAACTAAAGCATAATTTTCAAAACTGCCATGCCTGTCTAAATGGTCCGGGGTTATATTTGTTATTACAGATACATTTGGCTTAAATTTATCTGACATTTCAAGCTGATAACTCGATATCTCAAGGACATATACACTGTCCTTATCTCCAAGCCCTGCCGAATTTATGTACGCATCCCCTATGTTTCCATTTACATACGTATCAAATCCGCTTTCTTTAAATATCTTTCCGATTAGCGTTGTGGTCGTTGTCTTTCCGTTCGTTCCCGTAACCGCTATCTTTTTCCCATTTGCAATATTATCTGCAAATTCAAATTCCGAATAAATTTCAAGACCAAGTTTTTTTGCATCCCTAACACAGGCTGCATCAGGTCTTACCGATGGACTTAAAATCATAACATCATAATCTTTTAAAAAGTTAATATCAGGATTAAAATCTGTCTTAAGCTCAATTTTTTCATCCTCATAAATTTCTTCTATTCCAAAACCCAACTTTTTAAGAGAATCAAAATCACTTCCATCCGTAACCGTAATTTTTTTTACATCTTTATCTTTTAAATACCTGGCAGTTGAAATTCCGCTTCTTCCTGCTCCTATTATAATATAGCTTTTCATCTTACTTCTCCTGTTATGAAATCATTATAGGCAGTGATAACATTGAAATAAGCACCAATATACAGGTTACTATCCAAAACCCTATAACAATTTTGGTTTCCTGCATTCCGCAAAGCTCAAAATGGTGGTGTATCGGTGCCATTTTAAACAGTCTTTTGCCCTTTGTCATTTTAAAATATCCAACCTGCAGCATAGAGGATAATGCTTCTGCAAAATATATCCCGCCTGCTATTAAAATAAATAGTTCCGTCTTTGTAAATAACGCTATTATCGCAACAGCCCCACCAAGCGCCATAGACCCAGTATCCCCCATAAAAATACTCGCAGGATACGAATTATAAACCAAAAAGCCAAGACAGGCCCCGATTACAGCCGATGCAAAAATCGCCATTGAAGAAAATCCATTCACAAGAGATGCAGCAAGGAAAAATACTAAAACTATCATCGTAACCCCGCAGACCAATCCATCAAGCCCATCGGTTAAATTAGCAGCATTTACCACCGCCACAATGGTTATAACTGCAAATGGAATAAAAAACATATTTAAGTCAAACGTGATATTTGTAAAAGGAATTATTATATCGGTTCCTATGTTTGGATGATACGCAGCATACACTGCAATCGCTCCTGCAATGGAAAACTGAAGCAAAAGCTTTTGTTTCGGACTCATCCCAAGATATGGCACCAAAACTCCCTTATCGGACTTTAACCTTTGCTTTTGAACCATCTTTATATAATCATCCAAAAAGCCGGTAAGTCCAAACACAAGACATACAAAAAGAGCAAATACCAAATCTCCGTCACTTCCCTTTATGGAAAAGACAATGCAGGACACCAATATCCCAAGCATCATAACAATTCCGCCCATAGTAGGGGTTCCCGCTTTTTTATAATGCGTTTTCGGTCCAAGCTCCCTAATAGTCTGTCCCATTTTTAACCTCATAAGAAAAGGAATAAATTTCGGTGTGACAAGCAGCACAACAGTAAATGAAATCATCGCTGCCAAAACTGAATTTATCATCTAAATTGTTCCTCCTTTTCTTATTTCATCGACAGTTTCAAAAAGTCCTATTCCATTTGATGCTTTAAACAAAATACTGTCGTTTTCTTTTTTTATCTTCTTTAAAGTTTTAATTATTTCACCTTTATCTTTGAAATGATAACATTCTCCCTTAAAATTCATATCCCTTAAGCACCGTATGATATTCTCACTCTTATCTCCCACAGTTATCACTATATCCATTTTATCAAGAAATTTTCCTGCGTCATAGTGAAGTTTGTCGCTTTCCTCTCCAAGCTCCAGCATATCTCCTATAACCCCTATCTTTCTCCTGTCCTTTGCTATGTTATAAAATGCCTCGCAGGCTGCCTTTAAAGCGATGGGGTTTGAATTATATGTGTCATTTACAATTAACTTATCTTCTAACTTTATTATTTCCATTCTGTTTTTAGATGGCTTGAATGAATACAGACTTTTCTTTATTTTTTCATACGCCACATCGTATTTAAACCCTAAATAAATTGCAAATAACGCATTGTATACATTGTATACGGCAGGCACTTTTAATTTAAAATTATAACTTTTTTCTTTTATTTTTACATCAAAACTTATTCCGTATTCTGAAATATCCAAATTTTTAGCTATTATATCATTATTCTCATTTATTCCAAACTTTATGACATTGTAATCATCATTTTCAATATCTCTTAAATACTCATTATCCCCGTTTACCAACAAGTCATTTCCCTTTTTAAGTCCTGAAATAATGGAATATTTTTCCAAAAATATATTTTTTCTGCTGCCAAGACTTTCTATATGGCTGACTCCAGTATTTGTTATTATTGCAACATCAGGCTTTACCAAATCGGAAAGCATCTTTATTTCTCCGCTATTGCTCATTCCCATCTCCAAAACAGCCATTTCATTTCCCTTTTCAAGATTAAATACAGTCAGAGGAACGCCCCTACCGTAACCTTACCCGTCGTAAAACAGCCATGCTCATTGCCGCTGATC
>CAMSGF010000051.1 GCA_947058225.1 uncultured Eubacteriaceae bacterium | reverse complement strand
TCCGTCCAGGGTTATTCGAAAATCCCCTAACATCTGAACCTTTAACACTTTACCAAGAGCCTCAGCCGATTGATGAGATATTAAACATACGTTGTAATATGTATCCTCTGCAAGAGCAGAATAGATATCGCTTAACTTCTTGCTTTCATACAATGCTCCGACAGGACAGCTTGCAATGCACTGTCCGCAGGCAATACAGTTTGAATGCATAAGAGAATCGTTGTAAGGAGGAGCGATTTGCGTTTTATCACTTCTGTTGATATACGAAATAGCCCTAACACCTTGAACATTCTCACAAACGCTTATACATCTTCCGCATTTTATACACTTGCTTAAATCTCGGTTTACAGCCTTTGGCTTTGTATCCTGATACACCGTATAAGTCTTTCTAAAAGGATTTTCATCAACTCCGTACTTATTCGCAAGATTTTGAAGCTCGCAGTCTCCGTTTCTCACACACATCGTACAGTCGCTGTTGTGATTGGCAAGGAGAAGTTCGAGGATAGTCTTTCTTATCTCCTTTATCTTCTTTGTCGCTGTCTTAACTTCCATTCCATCCCTTACAGGAGTCGAACATGCAGGAGAAAGTCTTCCGCCTCCCGTATCGACTATACACATCCTGCAGGAAGTATTTTTATTTATATTTTCCAAATAACATAAAGTCGGTATTTCAATTCCCGCTTTCTTTGCTGCATCCAAAATAGTTGTATTTTCTTCTACCTCTACCCTTTGAGAGTCAATCATTAATGATACTGACATTTTATACCCCCTGTATTTTTGACTTAAAATCATTCATAAAATATCTGTACGCCGTAACAAACGGAACGATTTGTGTTCTTCCGCTTCCGCAAAGAGATGCGTCAAGTGCATTTACGATTTTTACATAGTTTCTCAAGTCGTTTATCTTAGCTTTTTTAGTTTTAAGTCTTTGCATAATTAAAGATAACTGCCTGTTGCCTTCCCTGCATGGAACACATTTCCCACAGCTTTCATGATGGAAAAATTCTTCAACCACTGCTAAATACTCTATAACATCCACTGTCTTATCACAAACGACAACAGCTCCGGAACCGATACTTCCCATAACCTTTTTCATTCCCGAATATGTATAAGGTGCGTTTAATAATTTTGACGATATAATCGCACCGCTCGCACCGCCGATTTGAAGGAATTTTACATCTTCTATATTTCCGCCTGCCATTTGCACTATTTTCTTAAGACTCGTTCCAAATTCAACTTCAAAAACACCTGGATTTGAAACATTCCCGCTGACACTTATCATCTTTGTGCCGGGGCAATCCTCAACTCCGTAAGAAACAAATTCTTCAACGCTGTATTTCATTAAATTGGCAATAACACTGACCGTTTCGGTATTTATAACGAGTGTCGGGTCGTTAAACAGTCCGCATTCCTTAACATAAGGAGGCTTACTTCTCGGTCTGCCGCTTTTCCCTTCAATGCTTTCACACATCGCAAAACCCTCACCGCATATGTATGAGCCACCGCCTGAGAATAATTTTAAATCAAAATTAAAACCTGAATTTAAAATATTTTCGCCAAGTCCGCCTTTTTTATATACCTGTGAAATGGCATATTCAATATCCTTGTGCATAAAGGTATATTCTTCCCTGACGTATATGTATCCTTTATTTGCACCTGCACAGTACCCTGCAATTATGATGCCTTCAATGACCTGATAAATTCCATTTAAAAGCAGATATTTATCCTTAAATGTACCCGGTTCCCCCTCATCCGCATTACAAAGCACATATCTGTTTCCATACCCCTTTGCACTTCTCGCCTGTGCCAGTTTTTTCCCCGTTGGATAATTAGCACCGCCTCTTCCCTGAAGACCTGATGCTGAAACATCTTCTATCGTCTTTTCATAGCCTTGTGAGAGTGCCTTTTTTAAACCCTTAAATCCCCCTACAGAGATATATTCGTTTATGCTGTAAGGCTTATAGGAGCCAAATTCTTTTGTTATAAAATTCGCCTTACTCATTTGAGCCACCTCCCTTTAGGTTTTTAAGAAGTTTACTGACCTTTGCAGGTGTCAAATTTCCAACGACAGAATTATTTATCCTAACGGCAGGAGCTATATCACACGCTCCAAAGCAAGGAGTATATTTTAATGTGAACATTCCATCCTCTGTCGTCTGTCCCATCTTTATTCCAAGTTCATTTTCAAAAACCTTACCTATCTTTTCATATCCGTTTGCAAAACAAGCAGTTGAATTACAAACGCCGATTATGTATCTCCCCTTTGGAGATGTGTTAATAGCATCAAAATAGCTTATCACTTCACTCACCTTACTGGATGGTATGTTAAGTTTTTGTGCTATGTAGTTTCCGACTTCTTTTGAAATAAATTTTGCAGGTGTTTTATCCTGAACCTTCAACAAAATCTGAAGTAAATTTGAAGGCTCATTATCATAAAATTCAATTATATTGTTTATGCTTTCCGCATATTGAGAATTTTCCAAACTTAATTCCTCCCGTAATCATTGGTCTATTTTTAATAATTGTACTAGAAAAATACTTATAAAGCAACATTAAAAAAATCTTAATATTTGTAATTATCTCTCAAAAATTCTATTTCTTTCCTATATCCGTCCAACTCATTTGGAGTTTCAAGAAGTATGGGAAGATTTCTTATGGTTTCGTGATTTATAAATCTTATTATCGCCTCATTTCCTATAAACCCCTCCCCTATCTTTGCGTGTCTGTCTTTATTCGTATTAAAGTCATTTTGTGTGTCATTTAAATGTATAGCCTTTAATCTGTCAAGACCTATAACTTTATCAAACTCAGTCATAACCGAGTCTAAATCATTTACTATGTCATATCCCGCACAGTATACATGACACGTATCAAAACACACTCCCATTTTATCTTTTAAATTAACCCTGTCGATTATCTCTTTTAGTTCTTCAAAGCTCCTTCCTATTTCACTCCCTTTGCCTGACATCGTTTCAAGCAGTATAAAAGTGTCATCATCTTCTTTTATCTGTGAATTTAAAATATCGACAATTCTGGAAGTTCCAATCTCCAGCGTATCTTTCGTATAGCTTCCCGGATGAAAGTTATAGAGATTACATGGTATTTCATTTAAAATATCAAGGTCTTTTCTGAAAATTTCACTCGCAAATTCCCTCGTGCTTTCGTTATTACTTGCCATATTCAGAGTGTATGGTGCGTGAGCAAGGATATTTTTTATGCCGTTTTCTTCAAAAAACTTTTCAGTCTTTTCAATATCGTCCCTATCAAGTGCCCTCGCCTTACCACCCCTTGGATTTCTCGTGAAAAACTGAAATGTATTGGCACCTATGTCAAAAGCATTTTTCGCAGCATTTTCATAACCACCTGCGATAGATATATGGGCTCCTATATTTAACATTTTATTCTCCTTTTATTTATAATAATCATACAATAATATTATTTACAAAAAAATTTTTTTTAAGTGAAAAAAGAAACCCGAGAAATTTTTATGTAAAAAATTCTGAGTTTATCAAAAATTTTTGTTATATTTTAATATAATTATAAGTTATTTTGTCTGTAATTGCAAGAAAAACAAATCAAATGGAAATCATTTACTAAAATTAAATATAAATATGAAAAAGTGTGTTAAACAACGGAGTTAAAGCAGATAAAATATAACTTTTTATTGACTTATTATGTTTAAATTACTTATAATAGATATATTATAGTCAATATTAGCAATTATTAGTTTAAGGAGTATGAAATGAAGGAATACAACTTTAAGGAAATAGAGAAAAAATGGCAAAAAGTCTGGGAGGATACAAACTGTTTTCACGCTGTCACAGGAGAAGACAAACCAAAGTATTATGCGTTGGTGGAATTTCCGTATCCGTCAGGTCAGGGGCTTCACGTCGGACACCCAAGGCCTTATACTGCTCTTGATATAATCTCAAGAAAAAGGAGAATGCAAGGATATAACGTACTCTTCCCTATGGGATTTGATGCATTTGGACTTCCGACTGAAAATTATGCCATAAAGACGGGGATACACCCTGCAATAGTTACAAAAAACAATATCAACCACTTCAAAGAACAGCTTAAATCTTTGGGATATTCTTTTGACTGGCAGAGGGAAATAGACACAACAGACCCAAGCTATTACAAATGGACACAGTGGATTTTCTTAAAGTTGTTTGAAAAGGGACTTGCGTATAAAGAAGAGATACCGATAAACTTCTGCACAAGCTGCAAGGTAGGGCTTGCAAATGAAGAAGTTGTAAACGGAGTCTGTGAAAGATGCGGAGGAGAAGTCGTAAGAAAAGTTAAAAAACAATGGATGCTAAAAATAACAAAATATGCACAAAAACTTCTCGATGATTTAGAAGATGTGGACTATATCCAAAGGGTAAAAACAAGTCAGCAAAACTGGATTGGAAGAAGTGAGGGTGCAGAGATAAACTTTCCTATCGATAAGACAGATGAACATTTAGTAGTTTATACTACAAGACCTGATACGATTTACGGTGCGACTTATATGGTTATATCCCCCGAACACCCTGTAATTGAAAAATACAAAGACAAAATTGAGAACATAGATGAAGTGAGAAAATATCAGGAGGAAGCAAGCAAAAAATCTGACTTTGAAAGAACGGAGCTTGCAAAGGAAAAGACGGGAGTTAGATTAAAAGGACTTGATATAATAAATCCTATAACTAATGATAAATTACCTATATTTATCTCCGACTATGTAATTATGGGGTATGGAACAGGAGCGATTATGGCAGTTCCCGCACACGACCAAAGGGACTATGATTTTGCAAAGAAGTTTGATTTACCTATAATTCAGGTCGTAAGCGGAGGAGATATATCAACTGAAGCGTACAGTGGTGTGGGAAAACTGATGAATTCCCCGTTAATAGACGGGTTAAGTGTAGATGATGCAAAAAAGAAGATGACCGATATCGTGGAAGAAAAAGGAATCGGAAAGAGAAAAGTCAATTTCAAATTAAGAGACTGGGTATTTTCAAGACAAAGATATTGGGGAGAACCTATTCCGATTATCCACTGTCCAAAATGCGGATACGTGCCTTTAAGTGAAGACGAACTGCCTCTTACACTTCCGGAAGTTGATAATTACAAACCATCAGATGACGGAGAAAGTCCGCTTAGCAATATGCCTGAATGGTACAATGTAAAGTGTCCAAAGTGTGGAATGGATGCAAAAAGGGAAACCGACACGATGCCGCAATGGGCAGGTTCAAGCTGGTACTTTTTAAGATATACAGACCCACACAACGACAAAGAGCTTGCGAGCAAAGAAGCACTCGATTACTGGATGAATGTAGACTGGTACAACGGAGGAATGGAGCACACAACCCTCCATCTTCTTTATTCAAGATTTTGGCACAAATTCCTATACGATATTGGAATTGTAAATACGAGTGAACCTTATAAGAAGAGGACTTCTCATGGTATGATTTTAGGTGAAAACGGAGAAAAGATGTCAAAGTCGAGGGGAAATGTAGTAAATCCGGAAGACGTAATAGATACTTATGGGGCAGATACACTCAGAATGTATGAAATGTTTATCGGTGATTTTGAAAAAGTCGCTCCATGGAGTGAAAGCGGGGTAAAAGGATGCAAGAGATTTATCGAAAGGGTAAGCAAAATGGAAGATATGCTTACAGATGGAGATGAATACAGGAAAGAAACTATGGCTGATATGCACCGCCTTATAAAGAAAGTATCAGACGATATGGAAAATATGAAGTTTAACACAGCCATTGCAGCACTTATGAAAATGACAAATACTTTTAATAACATAGGCTCGGTAAATAAAGCAGAATACAAGACATTTTTAATCTTATTAAACCCTATTGCACCTCACATAACAGAGGAACTATGGGAAAGAGCGGGATTTGAAGGTTATTTACACGATACATCTTGGCCTAAATATGACAAAGACAAAACTGAATATACAATGATAGAAATTCCTATACAGATTAATGGTAAATTAAAGACAAAAATTTCAGTTTCAAAAGAGGCAAGTGAAGATGAAGTTAAGGAAATTGTGAGAAATGATGAAATAGTTCAAAATGCACTTGATGGAAAAAATGTTGTAAAAGAAATTTATGTAAACGGAAGAATTTATAATATAGTTGTAAAATAAATTTAAAATAGCAGCAATATGATATTGCTGTTATTTTTTTAATTTTAAAAGTATTAAATTATAATAGACTGATATTTTATTGGTTATTGTATGTAACTATAAAAGACTACTCATCGTTACTATTATTAAAACCTCCCTAAGTTTATAAAAAGACAGGATAGAAAATTTTTAAGAAAAGGCAGGGAAACAATATGGAACGGGTTTTTGGAAAAGACAGGGGCAG
>CAMSGF010000050.1 GCA_947058225.1 uncultured Eubacteriaceae bacterium | reverse complement strand
GGTATGATGTATGTGGCTCGCGGATTTGCTAATATCCACTCAAACGGTGCGACTTATTCTGACCTGAAAGGATATGAGGCACTTGGAAATCAGGGTTGGGGATTCTTTGGATCCAGCGTGGCAGGAATTCCAGTAGGCCTTGTGATTCTGGTAATTCTAGGCGTAATCTTTGCGGTTCTGTTAAAAAAGACATCCTTTGGATGGCACGTATTTGCCATTGGAGGAAATAAGAGAAAGTACCTTTGGTGAAAGACTGCTTGTGAACTTTTCAAATAACGGCTGTAATACATATAAAAATATCATTCCTCCTATACCAAATCGAACACTTGGATTTAGTGCAATTCTTCCCTGAAAATTAAATGCAAAACGTGTGTAATCCCACTGCCAGCTCCCTGATGTAAATTCCATTATATAGCTTGCTGCAAGTTCTATTAAGGTCGTTATTATAATGATTGAAATAAATACCAATAGCCACGTGACTTTAAAATTTTTTATTCTTATATCCTTTTTTTGTATTTTTTTTAACGAGAACAATAAAATCAATGCTCCGAATCCGTAAATTATGCAATACGGACCAAACAAAACTCCTCTGTTTGAAAATCCCCATTTATATATAACTACTTCGAGAAAAACTTCATACAGCCAACCTATTATAGAATATAGCATAAAATAGAGAAAATTCTTTTCTATTATGGTTTTATTCATATTTAACTTCCTTTGCTTGTTTATATATTTTTTGTTATGAGTAACAAAATAGTACTTTATGTTGTATTAAATTGATTTGTTTATTATGCTCCCATTTGTTCGGCCTGGTCTGCTAAAATAAGTGCATCTATAAAATCGTCTATATCCCCGTCCAAAATATCATTTAATTTATAGAGTGTAAGTCCTATTCTGTGGTCTGTTACCCTGCTTTGAGGGAAATTATAAGTCCTTATCTTCGCACTTCTGTCCCCTGTTCCTACCTGACTCTTTCTGTTCTGTGCGATAGATTCCTGCTGTTTTTTCATTTCTATTTCAAAAATTCTCGCCTTTAAGATTTTAAGTGCTTTTTCCTTATTTTTAAGTTGTGATTTCTCATCCTGACACGCTACGACTATTCCGGACGGTTCGTGTGTAATTCTAACGGCTGAATCGGTTGTGTTTACACTTTGTCCTCCGTTTCCGCTCGAACGATATACATCAATACGAAGGTCGTTTTGGTCTATGTTTACTTCAACGTCTTCTGCTTCCGGAAGAACGGCAACGGTTATTGCAGATGTGTGAATTCTTCCGCTCGATTCGGTTTCCGGGATTCTTTGAACCCTGTGCGTTCCGCTTTCGTATTTAAGCCTTGAATATGCACCATGCCCTTCTATTGAAAATATCGCTTCCTTATAACCGCCAATGCCTATTTCATTTGAGCTTAACATATCGACTTTCCAGTTGTTTCTCTCCGCATATCTCATATACATTCTAAGGAGGTCCCCCGCAAAAAGTGCGGCTTCATCTCCGCCAACCCCCGCCCTTATTTCAACTATAACGTTTTTATCGTCATTAGGGTCTTTTGGAAGAAGAAGTATTTTTATCTGCGAATTTAATTCTTCTTCTCTCTTTTCAAGGGATGATATATCTTCAAGCACCATTTCCTTAAAATCATCGTCATCTAAATCAGAAAGCATCTCCTTGTTTGATGCAAGCTGATTAGTTACATCTTTGTATTCCTCAAACGCTTTTATAATAGGTTCAAGGGATGAATGTTCTTTTAATAATTCAGTATATTTTTCATGATTTTCCATCACCTTTGGGTCGGTGATTTCAAGATTAATCTGTTCAAATCTCTTTTCGATTGATTCAAGCTTTTCTAACATTTTCCTTTTTCTCCTTTGTAAAAAAAATTATACACTAAACAAACGATTATTAAAAGTATTTTTTTAATAAGATAAAAATATAATTTAAGTATGAAAGCTATTTTTAAATATATTTTAATTACAATCTTTATTATATTTATACTGCCCCTTATTATTTCATTATATTATCAAAAAATGGTTCCAAAGCACGATATGTTCGACAATGATATATACATAAACATATTGGATAAGGAAAATAATAAGGTAATAAAAATGCAGTTTGAAGAATATGTTAAAAATGTCGTAAAAAAGGAGATGCCCTGTTATTTTAACAAGGAGGCACTCAAGGCTCAATCTGTTTTGGCAAGGACTTATACATTAAGAAGAAGCAGCTTATTTAATAATTCAAACCCATCTCATCCTTCATACGAAGTCTGCACAGATTCAAAATGCTGTCAGGCGTTTTTAAAAAAGAAAGATTTAATAAGAGATTTGGGAGGGGAATGCAACACGAATATTCTTTCTATACTTTTATTAAATAACAAGATAGATGATGCGGTGGATGAAACAAGAAACGAGGTTATATTTTACAATCAAAAGATAATCGAGCCGCTTTATTTTTCAGCAAGCGGAGGGGTGACGGAAAACAGTGAAGATTATTTTGACGAGAGGTATGAATATTTGCGTTCTGTTGAAAGTCCGTATGAAGAAGATATTTATATGAATTATAAAAACGTTATTTTAAAAAGTGATTTTAAAAACAAATTAAAAAAGAAATATCCCGACATTAAATTTAACGGGTTTAATATAAAGATACTTTCAAAAACAAAAGGGAAAAGAGCAAAAGAGATAAAGGTTGGAGATAAGATAATTTCAGGGAAAGAATTTAGGGAGATGTTTGGGTTAAAATCTTCATTTATCGTGGGTATAAAAGAAAAATTAAATTCCATAGTGATTTATACGAATGGGTTTGGGCATGGAGTCGGGCTTAGTCAGTACGGAGCAAACGGATATGCAAAAAAGAGATACAAATACAAAGATATTATAAAAAAATATTATACGGGAGTTTATATAAAAAGTATAAAAGAATAAACACTTGTCAATAATATCGTTATAAAATTTGTATGAGGTGTCGATATGTTGAAAAAGAAACTAAGATATAAGAAAAGACCAAAGGAAAATATTTTATCTACTATGTGTGTTATAGTCAGTATAACCTTAATCGTGGGAGTTCTTGCATCAAATTTATTTTTGGATAATAATACAAAAAGTTCAAAAGTAAATACTGTTATGCCAAGAGTTGCCGAAAATAAAAAAAGCACGAAAAAAAATGATAATCCAAACGAGAAAGACACGATGAGTATTACAAGCGACGAGAAAAAGGATAATAGTGAAAAAAGCAGTAAAAAAAGCGAAGATAAAGAACAAGCAAGTGAAACTGAAAAGACAAAGACTACAATGGCTTCAGAAAGTGTAGATTTGTCTGGAATAATTTATCCGGTAGAAAGTGAAGAAATAATAATGGACTACAGCTACAACAAAGAACCTGTGTATTCTGTGACATTTGAGGAGTATCGTTCCGACCATACGGGGATAGATTTTAGTGCTAAAAAAGGCGAAAATGTAAAAGCGGTTTTTGAAGGTGAAGTAGTAAAATCATATAAAGATGAAAAGGTTGGATATACTGTGATAATAAGGCATTCAGGAAACATATATTCCGTATATTCGAATCTTAACAAAAGAGGTCTTGCAAAAAAGGGTGACACTGTTAAAAAAGGGGATACCATAGGCGAGGTGTCAAATTCAGCATCTTATGAAATTGCAGAAGATTATCACGTCCATTTTGAGATGAAACAAGGTAAAAAATATATTGACCCTAAAAAATATCTTAAATAATTTAATAAAGGGATTATTTCCCGGGCAATATGAGGTGTAGGTTTAAGTGTTTAATGTTGATGGGTGAGTTGTGAGGGGTTGGTGTGAGGTGGGTTGGGGCAGGCGGCGGGTGAAGTGCAGCGCACTTCACTGACAGGCGATAAATCGCCTGAACTTTGAAAAAGAGGACATTTTAAAAATTTATTTTTAAAATGTCCTCTTTTTCAAAGCCGCCGCCTGCCCCACATATCAATATAACAATTTTATATAATTTTACTTTAATATATAACATTCAAGTGTTCTTCTCCCAAAGCTTAAAGCCTGCGAATGAGAAGAGAAGAATATATCAATTCTGTTTCCGGTGATAGCTCCCCCTCTGTCCTCAACCGTAAATACCCCTCCGTTTCCATTTACAGAGAAATACGGGAAATAAACCTGAGTCCCAAAGCTAAGCCCGGACCACGCCGCAACGGTTCTTCCTGCTGTTGCCCTCGCTCCGCTTGCGGTTATGCCGGTAGACTTCCCGCAGCACTGTGCACATGGACAGTATCCCGTTGCCACAACGCTTATTTTTTGCGAATACTTCTTTGGAGCGCTTCCGCTTCCTGTGTATATTATTTTTGCATCTTCCGCAACCTGAACAATTTTATTTTTTGGTTTACTCGCAACCTTTTTATAAAGCGTTTTTGATGATTTTGCTTTTTTGTCTTTTCCATATGTAACTATTTTAATGTACTTTATCTTTCCGTTTTTCCCATCCTGTGTCACCTTTTCTTCCGCTCCGCCTAAAGTAGCAACCTTTTTATAAACCGTCTTATACTTAATCGGGTCCTCTTCGTAGATTAATTTTTGATTTTTCTTTAGATGAGCATAAAAGCTAAGACCTTCTTTATTCATATACTGAACGGTATCGTCATCATCGAGATTAAAACCCGCCTGCTCCATTATATCAGTTTCACTGGTTAGAGCCGTTTTTATCGCAACGGTTTTTTTAGTATCTGTGACCATAATGCTTTTTGCTCTTGTGACGGTTACTTCATCGCCACTTTCAAGCTTTTCATCCAGTGCAACATCCGTATAATCGTACGCATTGAGTTCGATATCTGCCTTTGCCAAAACTTCTGCTGTCGTAGGATTTCCTATAGTCGTAACTTTTACGGTGTCATCAGGTGTATTTATGCTTATATTTACACTTGCACTTTTTACAAATATAGCAAGCCCCACAAAAAATGCCAATATAAAAGCGATGCAACAAAAAAATATTTTATTTGTTTTTATATGTTCCCTAAAAAAAGACATACCTAAACCTTCTTTATTTTCAAATTGTTTTATCATACTACAATAATTTTCAAAAAAAGTCAAATTACAAAATATGCCAATTTTTCGCTTATATTGTGCATTTCAGACATTTTAAATGTCAAAAAATAACAATATAATGTATTAGTTTTATTTATTTTGTTTTTTTACAAAAATAATTCCCGTACAGTTAGGACCGGTGTGAGTTCCCACAACAGAGCCTATTGTAGTCTTTGTATAAAGTTCATTTACTTTATCTTTAATTAAATCTTCATATAATACATCATAAAGCTTATCTGCCAGTTCATCATTATGCACACTGCTAACATATACAGGCCTTGAATAGTCTATACCTATCTTTAACGCATTATCCCTTATATACTTTAACGCTTTCTTTTCTCCTCTGATTAGTTTCTTTAATATAACTTCGCCTTCTTCGAGAGTTACTATAGGCTGAAGATTAAGGGTTGAACCGATTTTTGCGTTTGTAGCTGAAAGTCTGCCGCCTTTTTGTAAATACTTTAAGTCTTGAATTAAAGCCAACAATACTATATTTTCTTTCAAATATTCTATTTCTTCAAGAATTTCTTTAACATTTTTGCCTTTGTTTCTCGCCTTTGCTGCCTCCAATACCAATAGTCCAAGCGGCAGTGTGACATTTTTTGAATCGACTAAATGTATTTTTTCTTGAACTTCTTTTGAAAACATATCTTTAGCAAGTTCGCTATTATTATATGTACCGCTTAGGCTTGATGACATAAAAATTCCTATAATTTCACTCCCATCAGACATTAAATCTTCAAATATTTCTTTAAATACGAGAACGGATATCTGACTTGTCTTTGGAAGAACATCGCACTTTTCAAGCCTATTAAAAAAGTCATCGTTCGATATTGTAACTTTATCAAAATATTCAGTATCATCTCCATCAAAAAAAATGCTTAAAGGATACATTTCAATATTGTATTTTTCTCTTATATCTTCACTCAAATCACATGTAGAATCTGTTAATATTTTTATCATAATATCTTCCCCACATTAATTTTACCTTTTTACTATCATAGTATATTTATATAAACAATGTCAAGATTTGGGAAATAAACAAAATGTATAATTTATAAAATCTAAAACAAAGAAAATGTTATAAAAAAGTAAAATAAAAATTAATCATTAAAATGTATTTACAAAAGAAATATTCATCAATAATATTTTTCATTTAAAATTACATTAAAATATATTCTATTTTATCAATACTTTACATTTAAAAAATTTTATGAAAGCCTTTAACTTTTATAAAATTAAAAAAGAAAATATATAACACAGCAGTATATTAAAAAATCAAATATCATATACAAATACTGAAACAGTTTTTATATTAACAAAAAAATAATCAGCAAAAAATTTTTTGTGAAAGTATAATAAAGTGTAATAAAACTAAACACATAAA
>CAMSGF010000049.1 GCA_947058225.1 uncultured Eubacteriaceae bacterium | reverse complement strand
AGGAAAGAAATGAATGCTTATATGAACCGAATCGCCTTGACCACATTCAGCTATTCTATTTGTGACATATGATTTAAGTTACGCAATAATATATTCACCTAACGATGAAAAGCCAAAAGGGTTTGGCAGAAAAGATGATGAAGATTACGAATTCTACGTTAAAAAATTAGATACTAATTGGTATTCAATTCATGGAATATAAAATGATAGACTACAATGCATAAGAAAAAAGCAGCGTTCGTAAACACAACAGTAAAAAGCGGAATAAACAAAGACTACATAACATATGTTCCAATAAGTGTTTACACTCCAAAGAGCAGGATAAATGCCTATATCAGAACAGGCACTCCGCTAAAGTCAGGGGCAAGTGATGGCAAATATGCAATAACTTATAAAAAGCTGCCAAAGTATACATCCGTTTCAATCATAGGAACACTCGGTAAATATTTCTACATAAACGTTAAAAAGACAGACACAAAAGGCTTTGTAAAAAAGAGCGATGTAGTGTATATTGAATGCAGTCCAAAGTTTAGAACAGCAAGAAAGAACACTACAAGGCAGATAGACGTAATAGTGCATAACAACGGAGTAAGCGGACTTAAATGGGTTACAGATAAGAACAGAGTATTTAAGAAAGGAAAGTATACAAAGAAAGGTAAAAAGAAACTTCCTTATACTACAAAAAGAACGTACAACATAAAGTCAAAAACAGAATATGCAGGATATAAGACTGTTAAGAAGAGAAGTGCAACAGATAAACTCTTTATATCTTCTTATACTGCAACAGAGAAAATACAAGGCTTTATTACAATTAAACAAAGTAATAAATATAATTATGTAAAATTATGGAAAGTTACCAAAAGATTAAAACTTTTATAATTTATTAATAAAAAAATAATACAATAAATACATGGACACAATAAAAAAAACGCTGACTTTATCAGCATTTTTTTATTTAATTTTATTGAATTACAATATTGTCCATTCCGACAACATTTGATATTTTGTCGAGAAAATCTTGATTCAAATCTACCCAAAGATTCTTATCCGCAAGATATTTTTTCCCTGTATCAACATTGAATAAAATAACCTTTTTATCCCCTGAATATTCAGCCATAACTGCTTTAATTCTGTTTAATTTTTTAAAATCATCCGTTGTGAGAGAAAGTGTAACGGAATCTCCGTATATAGCAGCAGGTTTTTTAGGCTTTTTCGGAGCAGGCTTTTCGTTTACCTTTGTCTGTGCATTGTTCGCTTTATACTGTGCTTTTAACTTCTCTTTATATGGGTTTGGTTTAGGCTTAGTTCCGTCAATCTTTGGCGGATTCGGAATACTTCTTTTCTCACTCAGACTCCATACCCTGTTTGCAATGACTGATATATTGTCATTGTTATCCCTAAGTGAAAGATTCCCCTTTATAATAACCTTACTGTCCTCTTCAATTATATCCATATACTTTTGATAAACCTTTGGAAATACTACAACTTCCATACTTCCCGATAAGTCTTCAACCGTTATAAATGCCATAATATCATTATTTTTTGTATAATGAATAGTCTTTGAGCTGATGATTCCACCTATTGCAATAGTCTGTTCATCATAAAACCTCTTTGGCATAGCTTTTTTTATTGCATTTTGTTCATCCAGTGCATCGTCTTCGTCATCACCTAACATACTCATCTCTTCCACAGGCGCTTTAAACTCATTTAAGATGCTCAATATATCAATAGAAGTATACTTTTTTAAGTCCTCACTGTATGGAGAAAGAGGATGTCCGCTTATATACATTCCAAGCACATCTTTTTCATAAGAAAGCTTAACTCCAAGGTCAAATTCAGTCATATTTGAAGGAGAATTAAACACAATTTCCTCCTGAGTTTCTTCCCCTAACATATCTAAAAGACTCGTCTGTCCTGAAATATTTTGTTTTCTCTGCTTTAATGTGGCATTTAGATAGTCATTGTATGTTTCCAAAAGCTCTCTTCTCGTATGTCCGAGTGAATCAAAAGCTCCGCCTTTTATAAGACTTTCAACACCTTTTTTATTTAAGTTGTTAAAATCATTTTTCTTTACAAAGTCAGAAAATGAGGTGTATTCCCCTTTAGCTTCCCTGTTTTCAATCATCTCTTCAATCGCACCCTCTCCAAGCCCCTTTATCGCAAGAAGTCCAAAACGTATGCTATCGCCGTCTACCGTAAAATTGCTCCTTGATTTATTAACATCAGGAGGAAGCAGCGGAATACCCTGTTCCTGAAGGTGATTCATATATAAAGTTCTATCGTCTGAATGAATATACACTGTTATTAACGCTGCCATAAATTCAGCTGGATAATACGTCTTTAAATACGCAGTCTGATAAGCTATAACTGCGTACGCAGCGGCGTGGGATTTGTTAAATGCATACTTTGCAAACTCAACCATTCTGTCATAAATTTTATTTCCGACTTCTTCTGATATACCTATTGCGATACAACCATGAACGGGCTTTACACTAGGGTCCTCTTCAACCTCTTTGGCATTCCCATGAAGGAACACTTCCCTTTCCCTTTCCATAACATCGAGCTTTTTCTTACCCATCGCACGCCTTATGTTATCACTTCTTCCCATTGAATAGCCCGCAAGGTCCCTAACGATTTGCATAACCTGTTCCTGATATATCATAACTCCGTACGTTACGTTTAATATAGGCTCCAATGACGGATGCAGGTATTCAATAGATGCAGGATTGTGCTTATATTTAATATACTTTGGAATTTCATCCATAGGTCCGGGTCTGTAAAGTGCAATTCCCGCTATGATATCTTCAAAGTTATCAGGCTTTAACTCCCTCATAAAAGACTGCATCCCTGCACTTGCAAGCTGAAACACACCTATCGTATCACCAAGACTTATCGTCTTATAAACCTTAGGGTCGTCAAAACTTATCTTTTCCACGTCAACATCAATACCTTTACTGAGTTTGACATTGTCTATTGTGTGCTTAATAACCGTAAGGTTTTTAAGTCCCAAAAAGTCCATTTTCAAAAGGCCGAGTCTTTCGACTGTCGTCATATTAAACTGTGTCGCAACCTTTCCCTTGTTTACATAAAGAGGAACATATTCATAAACGGGCCTATCCGATATAACGACTCCGGCTGCGTGAGTGGAGGCGTTTCTCGGTGTGTTTTCAACCTTTTTGCAAATATCAAATAACCTCTCAAGTGTCGGGTCCATCTTTGATATTCTTCTAAGCTCGGGGTTTTTGTCGAGTGCATCTTCAATGGTTATCTTTAATTCATCGGGAACTTCCTTTGCTATCTTGTTCGTTTCCTGCGGGCTTATCCCAAGACTTCTTCCGACGTCTTTTATCGCCATTCTGGGCTTTAACGTTCCAAATGTGGCTATTTGGCATACGTTGTCTTTCCCATACTTTTCAGTCACATACTCTATAACTTTTTCTCTTTTTTCATAACAAAAGTCGATATCAATATCCGGCATCGATACCCTTTCTTCGTTTAAAAATCTTTCAAAAATAAGGCTGTATTCAATCGGGTCAACCAAGGTTATTCCAAGACAGTAGCTTACAATACTCCCCGCAGCACTACCTCTTCCCGGCCCCACCGGAATATCGTGGTCCCTTGCGTATTTAATAAAGTCCCAAACGATTAAGAAATAATCGTTAAAGCCCATTTTATTTATAACGGAAAGCTCATTTTCAAGCCTTTCTATAAGCTCATCATTTACATCATCGTATTTATTCTTTAACCCCTCCATACAAAGAGTTTTTAAATACTCTTCACTGCTTTTTACCCCTTCAGGAAGCTTATACACAGGAAGATGATAGTTCCCAAATTCAAATTCCACATTGCATTTTTCTGCGATTTCATTTGTGTTTGATATCGCCTCAGGGTAATCTGAGAATAGTTCTGCCATTTCTTTAGGAGTTTTTAAATAAAATTCATCATTTGCGAAGTGCCACCTGTTTGGGTCATTTAAGCTGGAGCCTGTCTGCACACAAAGAAGAATATCATGTGCGGTCGCATCTTCCTTATACACATAATGTGAGTCATTTGTCGCTATTAACTTTAAGCCATATTCCTTTGCAAGTTCCACCAAAACCTTATTTGCTTTTTCTTCATCGGGAAGTCCATGACGTTGAATTTCTATATAAAAATCATCCTTACCGAAGATATTTATAAATCTTTCCAAATACATCCTCGCATCATCGGGATTGTCATTTATTATGCTCCTTGGAACAATTCCCCCGATACACGCACTGGTCGCAATAAGACCCTCGTTGTATTTTTCGAGTATATTAAAATCAACCCTCGGCTTTGCATAAAAACCGTCTATGTATGCAAGAGAAACGAGCCTCATCAAATTTTCATAACCGGTCTTGTTTTTTGCAAGTAAGACAAGGTGAAAGTTTTCCCTGTCCATAGGGTCCTTGCTTGTCATATCGTTTTTAGCCATATAAACTTCACAGCCTATAATCGGTTTTATTCCTTTAGCCTTACAGGCCTCATAAAAATTTATAACCCCGAACATACTTCCATGGTCAGTTATAGCTATGGCTTTACTGCCTTGATTTTTCACTTCATCAACCAATTTATCAATTCTGCAAAATCCGTCTAATAAAGAATACTCCGTATGTATGTGCAAATGTGTAAATTCCATTAATATTACCTCTTTTTTTTCGTAAGAATATTATATAATAAAAAGAAAAATAAATAAACAATATTTATATATTTTATTATTTGTGATAGAATATTTTTAAATTTAAACTAAATTTTTGGGAGGAAGATATGTTAGGAATGCCAAATCCGGTAGCTTTTTCGATTTTTGGAATGGAGATAAGATGGTATGCTATTATGCTGACGACAGCGATGGTTGTAGGCTTTGTTCTAGCGATGAAAAGATGTGAAAAATATGGAATAAACCCGGAAGTTATGTACGATTTTTTAATCGTTACTATTCCTCTTTCGATAATTGGAGCAAGAACTTATTATGTATTATTTAACCTTGACTATTATTTATCAAACTTAAATGAGATATATAAAATCTGGCATGGCGGGCTTGCAATTCATGGGTGCATAATCGGCGGAACAATAGCAGTCTACAGTGTATGCAAGGCAAAAAAAATTCCATTTCTTAAAATGGCGGATATAATAGCACCATGTCTTGTTCTCGCACAGGGAATCGGCAGATGGGGAAACTATTTTAATATGGAAGCATACGGAAGTGAGACAACTCTTCCATGGGCGATAAGCGTAATGGATGCAAAACTTGGTAAAATTATGGTGCATCCGACATTTTTATATGAAAGTATCTGCGATATACTGATATTTTTCCTACTCATAACAGTCTTTGAAAAAAGGAAAAAACAAGACGGGGAGCTCATTTGCTACTATATGATATTTTATTCAATCGTAAGATTTTTCATCGAAGGGCTTAGGACAGACTCTCTTATGCTAGGCTTTTTAAGAATGGCTCAGGTTATAAGCATTGTTGGAATTATAATAGGAATTATAGGGCTATATATTTTAAATAAAAGAAATAAAAATGAGGAGAAGATAGATGTTAACCAAAGATAGAAATGTTTTAATAAAGGCAAGAAAAAACGGCTATGCCATTCCTGCATTTAATTTTGAAAATATGGAAATGGCAAAGGCGGTCATATCTGAATGTGAAAAACTAAGTTCACCTGTAATACTGCAGACAACCCCGTCAACCCTAAACTACATATCCCCTGTTATTGCAAAGGAAGTTGTTTCTTTCTACTCTAAAGATATAAATATACCCGTCATTCTTCACCTTGACCATTCAAACAGCTTTGAACTGTGCGAGGAATGTATAAGGGTGGGATACACCTCGGTTATGATAGACGGTTCAAAACTTCCATTTGAAGAAAATATCAAGCTATCAAATGAAGTTATAAAAATGGCAGTGGATATACCTGTGGAATGTGAGCTTGGAAGAATTGGCGGAAAAGAAGAAACTGAAGAAAAAAATCCGAATTTAACCTCCGTAAAAGAGGCAGTGGAATTTGTAAAAAGGACAGAGTGTTCTTCTCTTGCCGTTGCAATCGGAACGGCACATGGGTTTTATAAAAGCACACCGAAACTTGACTTTGAAAGACTGAAAGAATTGGAAAAAAATATTAAAATTCCTCTCGTTCTTCATGGCACAAGCGGAGTCGATACGAATGATGTAAAAAAAGCCATTGAAAATGGAATTTCAAAGGTAAACTATGCGACAGAACTCAGGGCATCATTTTCAAAAGGAGTCAGACTCTCCCTTGAAGATAAAGACGTATACGACCCAAAAGTATACTTAAATATGGGAATGGAAAGTTTAAAGGAAACGATAAGAGAAAGAGTTTATACCTGCGGCAGTGAAAACAAAGCATAATAAAAAATAAATTTTTTATGAAATTAAATTATTTTAAATAATAATATTTTTACGGTTTGTATTTTATTTGCAGGCCGTTTTCTTTTTATTAATTCATACGATTCATATTTTTATT
>CAMSGF010000048.1 GCA_947058225.1 uncultured Eubacteriaceae bacterium | reverse complement strand
CCAACGTCTTTAAAAGTGCATTAAAGGCTTCAGTCGTAAGCATATGGATTTCATCTATTATATAAACCTTATACTTCCCGAATATAGGCATAAGATTTACTTCCTCTTTTAAAGTTCTGATTCCATCGATACTCCTGTTTGATGCCGCATCTATTTCAATTATATCGGAAGAGGCTCCCTCATTTATGCTTTTGCACGATGCACACTCATTGCAAGGCTCCCCATCCTCAGTATTGTTAAGACAGGCTATAGCCTTTGCAAATATCTTCGCAGTCGAAGTTTTCCCCGTTCCCCTTATCCCGCAAAATAAATAAGCATGAGAAATCTTCCCACTTTTAATCTGATTCGTAAGTATATTTACTATTACATCCTGTCCGACTATATCGCTGAATTTTTTCGGACGGTATTTTCTATATAAGACCGTATAGTTCATTCTTTCCCCTCATTCAAATTAACTATCAAATTAATTAAGTATTCAATTCTTTTAAAATTTTTAAGCATATATAAATATCCAAACACACATTCAAACCCTGTTGCAAGTCTGTATGTGCTTATTTTAACATTTTTATTTGTGTGCTTTAACTTCGTGTTTCTTCCCCTTAAAAATACTTTTTCTTCATCTTCATAAAGCTCATCTTGTATTTTTAAATATATATCAGCCTGACTTGAAGCTGTGACATACTTCTCACTTTCCTTGTTTAATTCCTTAACCCCTCTTATACCTTTTAAAAGAAGAGCCTTCCTTATATACACATCATAAACACTATCCCCTAAATACGCAAGCTCCTTGCTCCCCATATTTATAACATCTGACTTTTTTAATTCTCCCTGTGCCACTTAACCCCACTCCTTGTATCCTCTAATACAATATTCTTTTCCTTTAAATCATCACGTATCTTATCAGCAAGGGCAAAATCTTTGTTCTTTCTCGCCTGATTTCTCTCTTCAATAAGCTTTAAAATATCCTCTTCTAAAAGCTCCTCTTCTCTTTCTTTTAAGCATAACCCAAGCACCGAACATAGCATCATATATAAGTCGTAAAGACCTTTTAAAAATTCAACTGAAGAATTTTCATCAGTATTGGAATTAATCTCTTTTATAAGCTCAAATATAGCTCCCAAAGCATTCGCAGTATTGATGTCATCTTCCATAGCCTCTTCAAACTGAAGTTTATATTTATTCAAACTTTTTATAAATTTATCTTCTTCCTCTGTTATATTTTGATTTTTATTATTCTCTATTTTATCTAAAAGTGAATACTTCGTGTTATAAAGCCTTTCGAGTGCCTTTTCATTTTGTTTAAGTATGTCAAAGCTGAAGTTAATAGGCGTTTTATAATGTGCTGCGAGCATAAAAATTCTAACAACTTCCAAATCAAAATCTTTTGAAATATCTCTTACCATAAAGAAATTCCCCTTTGACTTTGACATTTTTTCGTTGTTTATATTTATGTATCCATTGTGGATAAAATAGTTACAAAAAGCCTTTGAATTACACCCTTCAGACTGTGCGATTTCATTTTCGTGGTGAGGAAAAATCAAATCTTCCCCACCTCCGTGAATATCTATAGTTTCTCCGAGATATTTCCTGCTCATAGCAGAACATTCTATGTGCCATCCGGGTCTTCCCTTTCCCCATGGAGAATCAAAAGAAACCTCATCTTCTTCTTTTTGCCTCTTCCAAAGGGCAAAATCAAGCGGGTCTTCCTTTTCATCGCTCACTTCAACCCTTGCCCCTGATTCAAGGTCTTCTATCGACTTTTTAGAAAGCTTTCCGTAATCTTTAAACGCTCTGACCCTGTAATACACATTTCCGTCCACATTATAAGCAAACCCTTTTTCTTCAAGGGTCTTTACCATATCTATTATATCTTCGATACATTCGCTGACTCTTGGATGAACGCTCGCTTCTTTTATTCCAAGCCCTTTCGCATCGATAAAATATTCTTTTATATACCTATCGCTTATGGCTTTACTCGTCGTATTTTCTTCTCTTGCTTTATTTATTATCTTATCGTCTATATCGGTGAAATTTTGAACGTAGTTTACTTCATAGCCTTTATATTCCAAATACCTTCTAAGTGTATCAAAAATAATAAAAGGTCTGGCATTTCCTATATGAAAAAAGTTATATACGGTCGGACCGCACACATACATATTTACCACACCTTTATTAATAGGTTTAAATTCTTCTTTTTTTCTAGTTAACGTATTATATAATTTCATATCATATCTCCTTTAATAAGCATACACTATACGCTTTAACTCCCTCTCCTTTTCCGGTAAACCCGAGTTTTTCTTCCGTCGTGGCTTTTACGCTTATCTTATCAAGGGGAACTTTCATGACATGGCTTAAATTTTGTCTTATTTTTTCTATATATCCTGCTATTTTTGGTTTTTGCATAACAACTGTCATATCCGCATTTTCCAAAACATAACCTTTTTCTTTTACTAATGCACATACCTTATCCAGCAAAATAAGTGAGTCTATTCCCTCGTATTTAGAATCGGTATCGGGAAAATGTCCGCCTATATCCCCAAGGGATAACGCTCCGAGAAGGCTGTCCATAAGGGCATGCACCAACACATCAGCATCGGAATGTCCATCAAGCCCAAAATCAAAGTCTATCTCTTCTCCTCCCAAAATGAGCTTTCTGCCACTCTTAAATGCGTGCACATCATAACCAAAACCAATTCTCATTTCTTTCTCCTAACTTTTTTTATAAGTTCTGTTTAAAAGATTAAATGGGAAAAAATCGAACATCGACTTATCCTGTCTTTTATGACTTACGTCTTTTCTTAACATAATTTCATTTTCACATTCAAGACAGGTAAGCTTCACTATCTCGCCGTTTTTGTAGGTCGCTTTGTGTAAAGTATCTTCAAGACAGTCTTCACAAAATAAATAAGTTTCTACACAAAATTCTTTTGCCATTTGAATAACCCCATTCTTTAATAGTTTATCATAATATGATATAAAAATAAATCAAATTTTATATGTTACACGATACAATCGTCATCTAATATTAAAAAGTTAGCGTCTGTGCATATACATGTGTGCTCTGCTTTATCAAATATGTTATAAACACAAATTGCTTTCATTTCATTATAGTGTTTGAATATAACAAATCTCTCTTTATATAAAAGGCAAAAATGAAAATATGAATTTAAAATTCCTCTGTCCCACTTAAAAACTCTGTTTAATTTTGAATCAAAAATTATTTGAGAATCATCATAGTCATAAGCTATGAAATATTTTTCATCCAGACAGCTTCTTTGTTCAATGAAAAACATTTTTGTTTTTATTTCTCTTATGACATCCTCATTTTCAATGTCTATCTCAAGAAATAAATTGTCCTCATCTTCCCTTTTTTCAAACAAAATTACATTATTATTACTTTCGCCTAATATAGTTATATAATTCAAACCTTTATTAGACCTTAAAATATTATATTTTTGTTCAAAATTAAAAAGAATATTTTTTATAAAGCTCTCAAATTCGATATAGTATATATTATTGACCAAAATTGAATCATCTGCATCATAATCATCAAATAAAAACATAGAAAAATCAAAATCTTTTATGTAAAATTCCTCAATAAGCATATAGTCTTTATCTTTCATCAAAAACAAAGGTGTGTTTATGGAGTTTAAAAACATCTTATCCTTTATCCTGACGAATCCATGTTTTTTATGATAAAGATAGCCTATGGTCTTTTTATATCCGCCTGTTTGGAAAAGGAAAAACAAATAATCATTAAACACAAAAAAATCTAAGACATTGTTTACCCTTCTTATATCAAGCTTTAAATAAAAAAAAGATTTTTTACCTCTTATTTTATAAGTTATGAGATAATCATTCCTCTTTCCTGATATATATAAATCATCTGTTTTTATATCGATTTTACACTGAACAAAATCATCAAACGTAAAAAGTTTTTCACTTGATTTATTTTCAAGGTCAAGACGCAAAACTGTATATTCATTCTTCTCATCTTCAAAGGTTAATATATAATAAATTTTGTTATACCTTTTTATCACCTCCATCATTTCATTTCCCTCAAAATCAATGTAGTTTATATTCATAAAACTCCCCTTTAGCTAAAAAACATTTCTTTAAAATATATTTATTTAAACCAAAGTTTATTAATAAAACTACGTCTATATAATTAACATAATTAATGCTTTATGGAGGATAAATTATAAAATCAAATTAATATCACCATAAAATTTCAAATTATTAACAAACTTATATAAATGGAGCCAAGAATTATAAGATGATTTCCCGGGAAATATGTTAAGGTGAAAATACTTTATTAAGTAAAGAAAAATTTTATATGAAAATAATAGATAAATATAAAATTTATAATTAAAAATTATTTCTAAATAAAATGTAAAATATAAAAAGCAACTTTAAAATTGTTGTTGCGGTTATGTATAGTAGCATAAGTTTTTTTAAGTAAGAAATCTAAGGAGAATGGGCGGGCGGCGGGTGAAGTGCTTTAGCACTTCACTTACAGGCGATTTTACAAATCGCCTGAACTTTCAAAAAGGAGGGTTTTGAAAATAAATTTTCAAAACCCTCCTTTTTGAAAGCCGCCGCCCGCCCCACACAACCTATCCTTTATCTTATAACAAGCGGAGTAAGCGGCATAATATCATCTTCACTTTCATAATCATTCACTTTTAAAACACTTTCCACACTGACATGATTTTTCTTGCAAATATCCCAAAGACTTTCATCAGCTTCTTTATAATATACCCTTATGGTCTTTAAGCTGTTTTCACTGCTTGGAATTTCTATCTCGTTCACACCGTAAAGTTCGCAAAATTCCTTTTGCTCAATCTCATATCCCTTAATATTTAACGTCGCATCAATCTTCATCTTTCCGTTTATATTTTCAAAGTCAATGCTGTCGACTGACACATGAACATAAGATGAACTTAAATCTAACATTTCATCAAGCTCAAGTCTGAATGGAATCTGACCTGATTCGGATAAAAAGCCTTCTTCTTCTTTCACAATACAAACAAACTGAAAATAAAGTTTACCTTCAACAGTAATTCTTCCATCAGAATCAAATATATTGTATTCAACATCTTCAGCGTGTGCAATTACGTCAGAAGCCGTAAATTTAGATAGGTTTATTGTATCACTGACACTTATATTTTCATTAAAGCTTTTATCTAAGTATGAACACATATAATTTTTCATAAGAGGCTCAATCTTTTCATCGGTGCTGTACGCATCACTTATAACATCAACACATCTTTCCTCACCAAAAATCGTATTGCAGCAAAGGTCGAATACAATTTCTATATAAGAATCTTCCGTATCACTGTAATATACACCGTCAATATCCTTGACATTTGCATTTATATCGTAGAATGTGCATTTTAAATTTGGATTTTTTTCTATAAAATGATTTATCGGGAATATTAATTTTTCTGTCTTATATTCTGCCTCCTCATCAACACCTACCATATATATCATATCGACTGCTACATTTGCATTGTATAACACACCGACTCCTGATGCATTGCTTTGTTCGTCCATCAGCTTGGCATTTATATAACATATCTTTATATCATCTTCCAGTGGAATTTCTTTTTTAAATTTATAATTTTCCTTTGTAAATGTAGTATCAAATATACTGTACGAATTACTGCCCCTTTTTGCTTCAAGCGGCAGATTTTCTTCCGATATAACAGCTGCATTTTCGTTTATAATTCCAATACCCGTTATCTTCACATCACAGGTTATTTCAACCCTTCTCTTCTTTACTACCTGCCAATCAAAAGATACAACGCTTAAAGAAACATTGAATATCTCTCCCTTTTTATCACTGTTTGAGATAACCTGTTCAAAAGGTATATCCTTTGTAATACTGTCCAAAGAACCGTTTTCTCCAAAATAACATATACAAACCCTAAGCACTCCGTTTAATACGTAGCTCGAACCTTTTATTCCTATACTTTTTATGTATGCGTTCTTTTCCACCAATAATACATTTTCAATATTAGACATATTATCCCCGATTTTTATCGCTTCAAATACTTCTGTCATTTCTTCTATATTATCTTCAATCACACCTAATAAAATATCATTTTTTACAAAATCTTCCATTAATCTATATCTCCTTTAAATCAAATCTAATTCTCCTTACTTATTTATATAAACAAATAAAAAATTTATAACTGAAAATGTATATTTTTTTTTAATTTGTCAATGATTATTAGTAACAAAGCTTTGCCAAAATTAATAATATAGTTTTAGGTTATTAATTAACTTTTAATTAATAACAAGGAGTTAAAATGGTTATAAAAAGAGGAGATATTTATTATGCGGATTTAAGTCCGATAGTCGGAAGTGAACAGGGAGGGCTTCGTCCTGTTTTGATAATTCAAAATGATGTCGGAAACAGATATTCCCCAACTGTCATAGTTTCAGCCATCACTTCGTCTTCAAACAAAGCAAAGCTTCCAACACATATATCACAGCCGCAAGAAGCTAAACCAATACCTCTCCCCATTGAATGAAGTTGCTGGACAAACTTTTCAGATTCACCAATCACAACTA
>CAMSGF010000047.1 GCA_947058225.1 uncultured Eubacteriaceae bacterium | reverse complement strand
AACCGGAAAGGCGCTGCGGACAGCTTTATTCTTGCGGGATTCCGGAATATTGATGCGATAATTCCACCGTATATTGAAACAGGGTCTGCATCGTATGCTTTTTTAAATGCGTTTGAAATAGTAACATCTGTTGCAATACCACATGGATTTGAATGTTTAACTGCGACTATCGTGGGTTCTTCGTCATATTCCTTTAAAATCTCAATAGCACCGTTGGTATCATTTATATTGTTATAGGAAAGTTCTTTCCCATGAAGTTGTTTTGCTTTTGAAAGTGTTCCCTCCAAATCTTTAATTTCTCTGTAGAACACAGCCTTTTGATGTGGATTTTCTCCATATCTTAAGTCCATATCTTTATCAAATGCAAGGGTTAGGTTTTCTTCAAATGCAGTATCGCCTATTTGCTCCCTTAAATATGTCGATATAAGGGTATCATAATACGCAGTTTGTGTGAATACTTTTTTTGCAAGGCTAAGCTTCGTATCAACGTCTACATCATTATTTTCCTTTATTTTTGATAGGACCATATTATAATCTCTTGGGTCTATAACAACCGTAACATCATTATAATTTTTAGCAGCTGCCCTAAGCATCGTAGGACCTCCGATGTCAATGTTTTCTATCGCATCTTCAAATGTGCAATCTTCTTTTAATATAGTATTTTTAAAAGGATATAAATTTACAACGAGCAAATCAATAGGCTCTATTGATAAGTCGTTTAAATGCTGCATATGTTCTTCATTATCCCTCTTTGCCAAAATAGCTGCGTGAATTGATGGGTGAAGAGTCTTGACCCTTCCGTTTAAACATTCCGGAAAACCCGTAACTTCCTCAACAGAAACAACCTCAATATCAGCCGCTTCCAAAGCAGTCTTTGTTCCCCCTGTTGAAATTATCTCAACGCCCAAATCACTAAGCCCCCTTGCAAATTCTACAATACCTTCTTTATCGGATACGCTTAACAATGCTCTTTTTATCATATTACCTCTCCTTTATTATCCTTTATTACAACCATTCTTTCATTTATTTCTATTCTGTCTTCACAAAATAACTCCACAGCTTTTGGAAGTATCTCGTGTTCAATCTTAAGTATTCTATCCTGCAGTTTTTTCGGTGTGTCATCTGATTTTACTTCAACGCTTTTTTGAATTATTATAGGTCCGTTATCCGCCTTTTCATCCGCAAAATGCACTGTCGCACCGCTTAACTTTACTCCGTATTCAATAGCCTTTTCATGCACCTTTATACCATAATACCCTTTTCCGCAAAATGATGGGATAAGGGATGGATGAATGTTTATTACTTTTTCTTTAAAATGATGCATAAAATCTTTTGAAAGTATCTTCATAAACCCTGCAAGAACTATCAGTGATATATCTCTTTTGTCTATCTCTTCCATCAAAGCTGTGCAAAATTCTTCTCTTGATGAGTAACTTTTTGTGCTGATTACTTTAGTTTCAATATCATTATTCTTTGCCCTTATAAGCCCGTACGCATCTTCTTCATCGCTTATGACAATATCTATAACGGCAGATTTTTTATGCACTTTATCAATTAAGGCCTGAAGATTGCTTCCGCCTCCGCTTATAAGAACTGCAATTTTTTTTAAAGACATAACTCTACCTTTTCCTCACCTTTAACAATATCCCCTAAAATTACAGGGTTTTCATCACTTAATATTTCAAGAGATTTATCCACATCAGCTTTATCAACTGCGATTACATAACCTATCCCCATATTAAATGTAGAATACATCTCTTTTTTGTCTATCTTTCCGATATGTGATATATATTCAAATATGGCTTTTTTGTCTATAGCCTTTGTATCAAGCCTTGCACAAAGACCATCCGGAATCATTCTCGGAACATTTTCGATAAACCCTCCCCCTGTTATATGGCTCATTCCTTTTATATCAACTTTTTCAAGCAAATTTAAAACAGAACCAACATAAATTTTAGTAGGAGTCAAAAGTTCTTCTCCGAGCGTTTTTGAAAAATCTTCGATATAAGTATCGACACTTAACTTTTCCACTTCAAAAAACAACTTCCTTATAAGAGAATATCCGTTTGAATGAACGCCGGAAGATGAAAGTCCTATCAACACATCACCTTCTTTTATTCTGCCACCGTCTATAAACTTATCCTTATCGACGATTCCGACTGCAAAGCCCGCAAGGTCGTATTCATTTTTATCGTACATCCCCGGCATTTCGGCAGTTTCTCCTCCTATGAGTGAGAGCCTCCCGTCAATACACCCCTTTGATATACCCTTTACAATTTGTTCTATCTTTTTTGGATAATTCTTTCCGCAGGCGATATAATCGAGGAAAAACAAAGGCATCGCCCCATGACAGAGTATATCATTGACACACATCGCAACTGCATCAATTCCGATAGTATCGTGCTTATCCATTTCAATAGCTATGGCAAGCTTAGTTCCAACCCCGTCCGTTCCGCTTAAAAGCACGGGCTTTTTATATCCGCTTGGAAGCTCAATCGCTCCCGCAAAGCTGCCTAAATTATTCAAAACCAAATCTGACAACGTCTTTTTGACGTGTTTTTTTATTAAATTTACACTTTCATATCCCGCACTCTTATCAACTCCGCTTTCTTCATATGTAAGTTTCATTATTTCCCCTCCTGCACAAGTGGAATTTCCATAGGATAATCTCCGTCAAAACAAGCCATACAATATCCGCTGTCATAATCATCCACACACTTTTTAAGTTCATCAAGTGATAAATATTCCAAAGTATCGGCTTTTATAAAATCTCTTATCTCATCTATTGTAAGCCTTGAAGATATTAGCTTTTCTCTTTTTGGAGTGTCTATTCCAAAGAAACAGCTAAAGGATGTAGGAGGTGAGGATACCCTAAAATGTACTTCCTTTGCCCCCGCTTTTTTTAAAAGTTCCACAATTCTCTTTGAAGTCGTTCCCCTAACGATAGAATCATCGACAAGCACAACGCTTTTATCTTTAACTTCTGATTTTAAAACATTTAACTTAATCTTCACACCCTCTTCCCTCATCTCCTGAGTCGGCTGAATAAAGGTTCTTCCGATGTATCTGTTTTTAATAAGCCCCGTTCCATACGGAACACCTGATTCTTCCGCATAGCCTATCGCTGCTGAGATACCGCTGTCGGGCACTGCAATAACTACATCGGCATTTATCTTCCCCTTATCTTTTTTCGCAAGAATAACCCCTGCTTTATGCCTTGAAGAATACACTTCTTCTCCGTCTAAAATACTGTCCGGTCTTGCAAAATACACGAGTTCAAATATACACTTTCTCGGCTTTACCCAGGTTTCTGTCTTATAAGATTCTATTCTCGTGTCATATATCACGACTATCTCTCCGGGCTCTATATCTCTTACAAATTCTGCTCCCATTGCATCAAGACCACAGCTTTCGCTTGATAAAACGTACCCACCGTTTTCAAGTTTTCCAAGACATAAAGGTCTTAGTCCAAACGGGTCCCTTATACCTATGAGCATATCTCCAAGCGTTATAACCATGGCATAAGCTCCCTTGATTATCTGCATAACCCTCTTTAGTGCAGAAACTATACCGAGTTTATAGTTTCTTGCAATTAAGTTTGCAATAACCTCTGTGTCGGAATTTGTCATAAAAATGACACCTTCGTCCTGAAGCATATTTTTAAGTGCATCGGCGTTAACCAGATTTCCGTTATGAGCAAGGGCGATATCCCAGTCTTTGCATTTAACGGTTAGAGGCTGTGCATTTTTTAAATCACTTTCTCCCGCAGTGGAATATCTGACATGACCTATTGCAATATCGCCTTCAATTTCCTGAAGCTCACTTGTATTAAATACATCTCCGACAAGCCCCATACCCCTTTTTTGCTTTATTTTTGAATCGTCATTGACCGCAATCCCACAGCTTTCCTGTCCTCTGTGCTGGAGAGCATAAAGTCCGAAGTATGCGTAATTTGCAATTGTTTCTCTGTTTGGAGATAATATTCCAACAACACCGCACTCATCTTTAAATTTATCCAAACTAAAAGTCAAGGCTTAATCCTCCTAAAATTATTTACTGACCCTATTTAAAACTTCCTGATAAGCTTCTTCAACTTCGCCCAAATCTCTTCTGAATCTGTCTTTGTCAAGCTTTTTATTTGTATCTTTATCCCAAAGCCTGCACGTATCAGGAGATATTTCATCGGCTAAGACAATCGTTCCGTCCGGAAGTCTTCCAAATTCCACTTTAAAATCAATCAGTTTTAAATTTCTTTTAATGAAAAAGTCCTTTAATATATCATTTATTTTAAATGTGTATTCCCTTATTACATCGACTTCATCCTGTGCGGCAAGTCCGAGTGCAAGGATGTGTGAATTATTGACCATTGGGTCGCCCAAATCATCATTTTTATAACAAAATTCCTGAACGGTGATGTCAAAGTCCACACCTTCTTCAAGTCCAAAGTTTTTACAAACAGAACCTGCGGCAGTATTTCTTATTATAACTTCAAGAGGAACTATTTCAACTGCCTTAACCAACTGATGTGTGTCATCTATCATTTTCACAAAGTGAGTCGGTATACCTTTTTCTTCAAGCAGTGCAAAGATTATTGATGTCATCTTATTATTGACGATACCCTTGTGTTCTATTGTCCCCTTTTTCTTGGCATTAAAAGCCGTCGCATCGTCTTTATATTCGATTATGTATTCTTCCGCATTATCTGTCTTAAAGACCTTTTTAGCTTTTCCTTCGTACAACATTTCTCTTTTTTCCATTTTAATCTCCTTAAACTGTTTTAAATTTATTTAATATACTTTTTTTATGAATTATATATCTAAGTTTTTATCTTTTGTTATGACTTCTTCTTTCATATTTTCTTTATAGACTTCTAATTTCTTTGAAAGAGTTTCGTCTTTTATCGCAATCATCTGTATTGCAAGAAGTGCTGCATTGACTGCCCCGTCAACCGCAACGGTTGCAACGGGAATTCCGTTTGGCATCTGAACGATGCTCAAAAGAGAATCAAGCCCACCCATCATTGACGTCTTTATCGGAAGTCCGATAACGGGAAGAGTCGTATGAGCAGCCATAAAACCTCCAAGATGTGCTGCCTTTCCCGCAGCCGTAATTATAACGTCAAATCCGTTTTTCTTCGCATTTTTTGAAACATCAACGGCTATATCAGGAGTTCTGTGTGCTGATATAACCCTCACCTCATATTCTACACTAAATTGTTTTAAAATCTCTATTCCTTTTTTTACCACAGGCAAGTCTGAATCACTGCCCATTACCACTAAAACTTTTCCCATTTTTCCTCCTTGTTTTATTTAAAATATTCTATACCGCTTTTAAATATATTGATATCTCTGTTACCGGGTATATTTTTATATAAACCGCTGTCAATTCTTTCAATGTGTCCCATCTTTCCAAGAACTCTCCCGCAAGGAGAAGTTATCCCCTCTATTGCATATACGCTTGAATTACAGTTTACCCTTGGACTTGAACTTACATAACCGTCTATATCGGTATATTGGAAAGCTACCTGATGGTTTTCGATTAACTTGGAAAGTTCTTCTTCTGAACACATAAATCTGCCCTCTCCATGAGAGATAGGATTTATATAAGTCTTATCCATATCCGTAAGATTAAGCCAAGGCGACATATTTGAAGACGGTCTTATATAAGATATATTTGCGATATGTCTGCCGATTTTGTTAAATGTAAGGGTCGGGGAAGTTTCTTCCAAATCTCTTATTTCCCCATAAAGTGCAAGCCCTGTTTTTATAAGTGCCTGAAAGCCGTTACAGATTCCTATCATCAAACCGTCTTTGTTTTTAAGAAGATTATTGACTGCATCTTTTATTCTCTCGTTCTTAAATACGCTGACTATAAACTTCGCACTCCCATCCGGCTCATCTCCCGCACTGAAACCTCCGGGAAGTGCAATAATCTGGCTTTCCTTTATGGCTTTTTCAAGTTCAAGAACAGACGTTTCAATGTCTTCCTTTGACTTATTTTTAAATACTAAGATATTTGCCTTTCCGCCTGCCTTTTCAATAGCTTTTGCAGTGTCGTATTCACAGTTGTTCCCAGGAAACACAGGAATTAATACATTAGGAGTTGGCCTTGATATTCTCGCCTTTTGAGTATCCCCTCCCAAATATCTTATCTCTCTCACAGGCGTTTCAACATCGGCATCGATAGGATAAACCTTATTTAAAGTCTTTTCATAAGCTTTTATTAAATCTTTTAATAAAAGCCTTTCCCCCGATACTACAATTTCTTTTTCCGCTATTGTTTTTCCTATATAAAGTGCATTTTCATAATCTATGAAATCTTCACTTTCAACGATTATATCTCCGTAATTTTTATCAAACATACTGAATTTATCAATATTGGTAAATTCAAAGCCTATCATATTTCCAAAGCACATTTTTGAAATACATTCGCTGACTCCCCCAAAGCCCACTGACTTTGCGGCAAATATTTTCTTTTCTTTTATAAGGGAATGAACAAAATTAAAGTTTGCCCTCGCACTCTTATAATCGGGAGTATCGTTGTCATATATTGTTCAAATCCAGAACTGTACTCTTCCCTTCCGTCCGGATAAATCCA
>CAMSGF010000046.1 GCA_947058225.1 uncultured Eubacteriaceae bacterium | reverse complement strand
ATAAAGAGGCTGCAGATGCATTTAGTGAATCAAAATCGTTTTTGAAATAAATTGTGCTTATAAAATCACACTTATCATGAACTAACTTTGAAAGCCCTTTCCCCTCTGCCCCAACGACTAACGCAAGAGGCATATCATAATCTATTTCATAATGGCTCTCTCCTCCTTTATCGAGTCCCACTATAAAAAGTCCTAATTTTTTTAATTTATCTATTGCCTGGGAAATATTTGAAACCTGTGCGAGCTTCATATATTCAATCGCTCCCGCAGAAGACTTATACATCCCTTCTCCAATTGAGGCACTTCTCCTCTTTGAAAAAATAACACCATGTGCTCCCGCACAATACGCACTCCTTACAATAGCCCCGACATTTCTCGGGTCGGTTAAATTATCCAAAACTATGATAAATGGCTTTTCATCTATTTTCTTCGCATAATCAACGATATCTTCAACAGATACAAATTCAATAGGCGAACACATCGCAACAATTCCCTGATGATTACTTCCACCTGTTATTTTGTCCAGCTTATGTCTGTTCGTCTTTTGAATGACAATTCCCCTATCCTTTGCCTCCTGTTCAATTTTATCTAAATGAACATTATCACTTATCAAAATTTTATTTATATTTCTTCCTGATTTTAATGCCTCTTTTACGGAATTTCTTCCAATGACATTTTCGTAATTTTTCATATTTCTCCTTAAATTTATGTAGCCTTATAGGTTTTTGAATTTTTCTCTTATTTCATCTGCCTTTCCACAGGTCATTTTCCCTTCGGTGCATTTTCCTCTGACACATCCGGGCCCTGCATCTTTAAAAAGAACAGGGCTTACTTCTTTTGCAAGCTTTAACATTTCAGTCGCCATTTCCCTTATTTCCCACTGCGCTCTCGTACAGGTTCTAAGGGTAAAGAAATGCTTTAATTCCCTGACATTCATCGTAACTATAATCTTGCTTTCACAGGCTCCCGGAAGAACAAACCTCGCATCCTCATTTGCAAGCTTTAACGCCTTGCTCCTCGCACTTTTTTCATCAAGCCCCTCTTCTTCCATAAGCCTTTTCGTATGGTTCTTTGTTAAAATATCCCTTATATTATCATAAGAGGACTGAATATCACTCATAGTTTTAGTAAAGGCATCCAACGCTTCTTTATCCTCTTTTATTTTTGGCGGAATAATATATTCAAACTGCTTTTCACTGACATAGCGTTGTGATTGTTGGGAGTAGCTTGCGATTCTATGACGCACAAGCTGATGGGTGAGCGTTCTGCTCACCCCCTCAATTCCAAAGGTAAATGATGCGTGTTCAAGCGGAGAAAGATGACCATAGTTTAAAAGCATTTCCATAAACTTTTTTGCATCTTCATCGCTCATATTTTCATTTATCTTATCTATCCCCACTTTTGAATAACATAATTTCGCCGCCATAGCAACTGTTTTAAGGGGGTTTGGAGTATGAGATATAAGCATTACTTTTAAATTTTGTTCCATATTAGTTTCCTTTCTTTTCCACGTTATCGTCTTGAACTGTATACATCGTAACTCCTGCAATTTTTTCCTGCATCGCATCACTTAGCATTTGAGCAGTGTCACTTAATACATAGTTACCATTTGTCTTATAAATTATATCGTGTAAATCCTGAGTTGCACTCGCCTGTGTATCAAATAAGACACAGCTTCCTCCGTTGAACATTCCAAGCCTTGCATATTCGCTTTTTGTAAGTGCGTGTGACTTAGGTCCTTTCTCACACCTGAAATACGTTATCAAAATAGGTATAAAATCATTGCTGTCCATGCTCGTTGTTATATAAGGAAGAACTGACTTTATCGCCTTTTTAAATTTAGGATAGCTTTTTTGTTTTTTAACCTTATTAAATATTTTTTTAATAACAAGTCTTTGCCTTGCGGTCCTGTCAAAATCACCGTTGTTATTATGCCTTATCCTGCAATAAGAAAGGGCTTGCTTCCCGTCTAACTTTTGTTTCCCTGCCTCAACAAGAGGAGAATCTTCCCCCTTTTTAACGACCTTGTTCGTATGCTCTATTATATAGTTTAAATCACTTAATTCACTTTCCTCAACCGTAACCGTAACCCCTCCTATCGCATCAACTAAATCTGCAATGGCAGAAAAATCTACAAGCATAAAGTTTTTTATATTCATATCAAAGTTCTCATTTATAACTCTTACAGCCTGTTCAGCGCCACCGTTAAAATACGCTGCATTGACTTTTTCATAGCTCATATTATCGTCTTTGTCAAGCCTTAACAGGCTATCCCTTAAAATAGAAGTTAAATTAATATCTCCCGTCTTCATATTTAAGGAACATATCATTATCGTATCCGTCCTGCACTGCTCTTCCCCTCTCGAATCTGTTCCAAACAGTGCTATATTGACAACATTTCTATCCATCTTTGCCGCATTTGAGCTGATACCAAGTGTCTTTTTACTTCTTGGAAAATCGACAGTATTCATATCAGAAAATATATCCGTATATTGCATATAAACAAAGCACGCAAACACCGTCATAACAATAAGGCAAAAAGCTAAAAATTTTGCAAATTTCTTGCCAAAACTTTTTTTCTTTTTTCTTTTCTTTTGTTTTGGAGGCTTAGGCGGTTTGCCCTTTCGTTTTTGTTCTTGTTTTCTAATCTCTCTTAGGGCCTGTTTTGCTTCATCTTCGTCTATTGTTGCAATTCTGTTATCGGCCGTTCTGATTCTGATTTTTTTTACTTTCTTTTTCCTCATATTTTAAACCTACTTAGATAAAAATTTACTTATTATCGGAGTTTTTACAGCTATTGCCCCTTTAGGACACATCTCCTGACAGCAATAACACCTAATACATTTATTATAATTATAGGAAATTCTATTCTTTACAAAAGTTATCGCCTTTGTAGGAACAGGACAGGCTTCAATACATTTCTTGCATTTTATACATTTTTTCTGCTTTATATAAGGTTTTTTCATAACAAATGGCTTAAAGACCTTTACAGAAGTCCACTTCTCTTTTTTATCCTTTTGCCTTTCAACGTCAAAGTCTTTATCTATAAAGCTATCTATATCATCTCCGACTATCTCAAGTTCATCTTCATTAAAAATCCCTATTTCCTTAGCATATTTTATGACATTGACATAATCGGGGTTTAAGTCTACTATCTTTGCAAAGCAATAATCTACTGCGATAGGGTCATCGGATATTATTATTACATTCATCTTTTTAGGAGTGCCGCTTCCGGGGCCATTACCCTCCATCGCAACAACTCCATCCAATATATGAAGCTTTGGTTTTAAAGTTAGCATTAGGTCCACTAACATTTTACTAAACTCAACGCTGTTTGGATACTTAACGTGGCAAAGTCCTTTGTTAAATCCACTGATACAACCGAGTAAATTTTTTGTAGCTCCCGTTATTCTCGCAAGCTGATGGGTTTTCATTTTAGGAAGATTTATAATGCTGTCACATTCAAGGACAGGTTTTGCCATTTGAAATTCTTTTGCAAAGGAATTTTCTTTTATAAAAACACTTTTACTTTTTGAAAAATCTTTTAAAGGGATATTTAATTCTCTCGCTTTTTCATCTATCCCGCATACCTTTGATACATTTAACGCTGAACCTGTTCCGGGAGAATCTCCGTATGATATATTCTCATATCCTTTATCCCTTAGAATCTTTCCAACCGCATAAAATACATTTGAATTAGTTGTAACCGCATATTTTTCTTCTTTTGCACGAAGGAAATTTGGTTTTAAAAGAATATTATCCTCTTTCTTCACAAATTTTTCTATTCCGCCTATAAGGTCTATTCCCCTTTTTATGGCAGTGTAGACATCTTTATAATTTTCACAGCGTATTAATGCTACTTTAGACATTTTCTTCTCCTAAAATGTATTATTTTTAATAGTATATCACACTTTAAAAGGCAATACTATATTTTTGTAATTCGCTATTTAAAGGTATAGTTTAACAAAAATATAAATAATTTGTCAAATACGTACTTTTTCTTGAATAAATAATACGTTTTTTTTATAATAAATCTAATATGAAAAAGAAAAGGAGAAATATAATGAAAGCGACTATTATCTGTATAGGTGATGAGGTTCTTTGCGGGGATACATTAAATTCAAATGCGACATTTTTGGCAAAGAAGCTGACACAAATTGGGGTAGAGGTTATAAAACATATTGTGGTAAGTGACAATGAAGTGTTTTTGGAACACGCTTTTAATGAGGCGGTTAAAATTTCCGATTTGGTTATAACAACAGGGGGGCTTGGACCGACAAAAGACGATATGACAAAACAGGCATTAGCTAAGCTGACAGACTCTCCTTTGGAGCAAAGTGAAGAAGCGGTTAAAATGCTTGAAAAATATTTTGAACATTCAAAGAACAAACTAACCCCGAACAATTATACCCAAACGTACTTTCCAAAAGGCTCCATAATTTTGGAAAACAAACTTGGAACAGCACCGGGTGCATTGATGGAAAAGAAAATAGATGGTAAAAACATAACTGTCTTTATGGTGCCCGGACCTCCAAGAGAGATGAAAAATATGTACAACGTTCATATAAAAAAATATCTTTTAAAGAAGATAAACAAGGTATTTTGTTACAAAGATTATATGACGACGGGAATTGGAGAGTCTGCCATTGAATATGATTTAAGAAAACTTCTTCCCGATATTAAGGGCATAAGCGTAAATACGTATTTCAATGAAAGCGGAGTAAAATTAAAGGCCGTATCAAACGCTGATAATATTGAAAAAGCAGAGGAAAACTTAAAAAAAGTAGATAAAATTATAATGGATAATTTCAGTGAATACATCTATTCATTGGAAGGTGAAACGCTGCCTGAGATGTTAACAAATATGATGAAAGAAAATAATTTAACTTTAGCCGTTGCAGAGTCCTGTACGGGAGGGTTGTTATCTTCACTTATAACCGAGTTAAGCGGTGTCAGCAGCTTTTATAAAGGCGGGGTCGTTTCCTATTCAAATGAAATAAAGGAAAGGGTTTTAAATGTAAGAAAAGAAACCTTAGAAAAGCATGGGGCAGTAAGCAGTGAGTGTGTTGAGGAAATGGCAAGAGGCGTTGCTATGCTTTATGATACCGACTGTGCAATATCCATAAGCGGAGTTGCAGGTCCTGACGGAGGAAGCGATGAAAAGCCTGTGGGAACTGTATATATGGGATATTATTACAAAGGAAAAATCACGACTGAAAAACGAAACATTACAGGTGTCAGAAAGAGAGTCCAAACAAGAAGTGCATATTATGCAATGGACAGACTCAGAAAGATTATTCAAGAAAATATTGACTAATTATTAAAATTATTGTAAAATAAAATCAAACAAATGTTTGAAAGATATTTTAAGGAGTTAAAAAAATGAGTTCGGATAATAAAGAAAAAGCATTGGACCTTGCACTGAAAAGTATTGAGAAAAATTTTGGAAAAGGCTCTGTTATGAAACTGGGGGATGCTCCTATAGAAAAGATGGACACGATATCTACTTCTTCCATTTCTCTTGACCTTGCCCTTGGAGTCGGCGGTGTTCCAAAGGGAAGAATTTTGGAAATATACGGACCTGAATCTTCGGGAAAGACGACAGTTGCACTTCATATCATAGCACAGGCACAAAAAAGCGGTGGAACTGCTGCTTTTATCGATGCTGAACATGCACTTGACCCTGTATATGCAAAAGCTCTCGGTGTTAATATAAATGATTTAATCGTATCCCAGCCTGATACGGGAGAGCAGGCACTTGAGATAACAGAGGCACTTGTAAGAAGTGCGGCGGTGGATGTCATCGTAATAGACTCTGTCGCAGCATTGGTGCCAAGAGCGGAAATTGAAGGTGAAATGGGCGATAGCCACGTTGGGCTTCAGGCAAGGCTTATGTCACAGGCACTAAGAAAATTAACAGGAGCGATAAACAAGACAAACTGTACGTGTATTTTTATAAATCAGCTTAGGGAAAAAGTCGGCATTATGTTTGGAAATCCGGAGGTTACAACAGGAGGAAGAGCTCTTAAATTCTATTCTTCAATAAGGCTTGAAGTAAGAAGGGTTGAGGCTTTAAAAAGCGGACAGGAAGTAATCGGAAACAGAACGAAAGTCAAGGTGGTAAAAAACAAGGTTGCACCACCGTTTAAAATCGCTGAATTTGATATTATGTACGGAAAAGGAATTTCAAGGGAAGGCGATGTTATAGATATGGCGGTGCAGTATGATATAGTAAACAAAGCAGGGGCGTGGTATTCCTATCAGGGAAATAAGATAGGTCAGGGGCGAGATAATGCAAAAAGATTTCTTATGGAAAACCCTGAAGTATGCGATGAAATAGAAGAAAAGGTTCTTGATTTAACACTTAGAAAAAATGATAATACAGAAGAAACGGAAACTAATGAAGAATAAAAAATACCGACTTATGTCGGTATTTTTTATTTTCTTTTTGTATAATACTTAAAAATAAAGTTTATCAATTTATTTTTGAGGAATAGGACATGTGTTGTTGAAATGGTGGGATGGGAGGGAAGTAGAGGAGGGGCGGTAAATCCGTATTGCTCAGGCAGATTATTGGAGAGATCAAAGAGAAAGGAA
>CAMSGF010000045.1 GCA_947058225.1 uncultured Eubacteriaceae bacterium | reverse complement strand
TCCCTACACGACGCTCTTCCGATCTTATTTAAATTGATAAAAACCCCCATCGGTACTGACCGATGGGGGTTTTATTTTATTTTCAAATTAAAACAATATATTTTTATATAATTTACAATTCACATATTATACAAAATATTTTTCATATTATTAAAATAAACGCATATATTAATAATTAAATCGCACGTTCATAAAAATCAAGGATTTTTTTCATAAAACTTTCGTCTAATTCATTTGACTTATATTTATCTATTTTTTTATAAAAGGCTTCTTCCGTTTTTTTAGGGACTTTTTTATCGTATTTTTCCATTATTTTTTTATATTCTTTAACTGTCTTTGAAGTATATCTATTTGCTTTCATTGATTTAACAAGATTGCTGTGACCGTTTTGCCCTTTTCTATCCCTTGTTATATACTTAACATTTGAATTTTTAATATAATTTTTATAAGCTATAATGGCAGACGTATCATACCCTATAATCTTATCACCTGTGCCATGAACTATGAGAACAGGTATATCGCTTTTGTTGATTCCATTAACCGCTGACAAAAGAGCATCTCTTCCAAAAAGAATTTTTTGATATATATAAACGTATGGAGCTTCCAGATACATAAAATTTCCAAGTATATTATTTTTTCCCCACTCAAGAATCATTTTGACAGGCTTGTTAAATCCTGAGATGCTTACAACTGCAGCAATATCGTGATTATAATTTAATACACTCGTTACTGCATATCCTCCCTGACTGTGTCCGTATAAAAGAATAGGAAGATTTTTAAATTCAGATTGCTTTTCTATGTAATTTAAGGCATTATCTAAATCAAGTGTAGGTTGCGAAATGCCAACTGAATTTTTACCCTCACTCCTGTAACACCCAGTATCATCAAAAGCAAATACCATATATCCGTTATCCACAAAATACATAGTTTCCGATAAATACCTCTCTGCCCCTCTGTTATGTCCATGAGAAATTACTATAAGTCCTTTCTTATTCCCTATCCCATAAATATCTCCCCTCAATTTGTTTTTCCCTGACATAAAATGCACGCTTTTTCTCTTATAATTATCCTTAATATCTTCATACTTAAAATACATAGAATACTTTGGTACATTCACTCTGTGAAACATAAAATAAAACCCTGTTTTTAGCGATATAAATGATATGACAGAAAATACAAGAAAAATTATTAACAGCGTTTTTAATATCTTTTTTAAAGTATATTTCTTCAATAATACTATCTCCTATATTATTAATTAAAATTTATTTGATTCAGCATATCTTTCACATATTTAAGAGGAACATCCATTCTTTTTGCAATTTCTTCTTCACTCATACCATCATCTGCAAATCTTTTTACAACGCTATCCATATTTTCTCCCACTTCTATTATGTGCATATCAGGGTCATAAAAACGAACGACTCTCTGTCCCCATCTGTGTTCCTTTTCCATATGAACGTATATTATATTATCAATGCTTTTTAATCTTTTAAGAAAATCATCAAAATTATCCTCCTCAAAATAAAGCTCTTTATCGTTAGAACCTAAAGAAATTTTATGATTATCTCCTATAAAATTTTGATAACTGGCATATGTTTGAAGGCATATACCGCTTTTTAGCGTTGCATTTTCACCAAAGTCTAAAATTACATCTTCTTTTAACACTTTTTTATAAAACTCTTTTGATATTTCCATATCTTTTACGACTAACAAAGTATTTTTAAATTTCATTTTATTTCCTAATCTAAATTATTTTTACAATATTTTTTAAATTGACATTATAAATTTTGTAATAAAAATTTAATATATCTTTAGCGGCTTTTTACATATTTCTTTATCTTTTGTGAAATACGATACAATTAACTTTTGCTTAATAATATATTTAAATATTAAATTTATAAATTTTATTATTTACAATAAAAATTGTTATATTTTTATTATAACAATTTTATAAACATAATGAAAATTAAAAAGATAAAAAAATTAAATAAAAGGTTATTGATATTTAATCATACCTACCGCTGTACTCGCTTTTCGCAATTTTTGTATATTTTTTTACAAAATCGCTTTTAGCATCTGTATATAAATCTCTGTTGTGTTCATACTTTTTCCAAAGTTTTAATTTGAGATTTTCATATTCCTTTGCTATATTAAGATTATCCAAAAGATAGTCCCTAAAATAAAGCTCATCATTGTCATTTTCGTATCTTAAATGAAGGTGATATACCTTTTTTTCAAAACCATTTATCGTATACCCTTTGTTAAAAGACATTCTCCCCTCCTGCTCATTCATCAATATCCACCCGTTTTTACAAAGCATTTTTTTAACTTCATTCATATCTAAGGAAGAATATATTTCAAACAGAATATCTATTATGGGTTTTGCATATATGGCTTTAATAGCAGTGCTTCCGATATGGGAAATTCTTTTTATAAATTCTCGTGGAATTATATTCATAAGATTTTTTTCTTCTTCATCGTAGTAGCTATCCCAAGACTTATTATGTTCACTAAGGAATATCGGAAACAGCTCCCACAATTCCTCAAGGCTTAAATCTTCTAAACTTTTGTCCATAATAAACTCTATCCCCTTTTCAATATAATATAAAAACAAAAATTTTTATCAATAAACGAACCTATAAAAAATGAACATAAAAACTATTTCATAATAAAATAAGCTTTATAAGTACGTTTATTTTATATTGTTTATTATTCTTTTAACAGTGCATACATCTTCATATCAAGAATCTGTCCGTTTTTTACTGCGTTTTTTCTAAGCGTTCCCTCATATTGAAAGCCTGCCTTTTCAAGAACACGAATACTCCCTGCATTTGTGGAAAAAGGCTCGGCAAAAATTCTTATTATGTCCGTATTTTCAAATATGTAAGAACAAAGTTTTTTTACTGTTTCAGTCATTATCCCCTTTCCCCAGTATTCCTTTTTTATATAATATCCCATCTCTGCACTTTTATAATGAATATTATCAAGCCTAAACACACCGATACTTCCTATTACCCTGTCATCATCGGTTATTGCAAAGGCAAAAGTCGTATTTTCATCAGAGTTTAACATCATATCGATATATTCTTTTGCATCTTCTGTCGTATACGGATATGGCATATCCCTTAAATTATCCAAAATATCTTTATCATTTGCGATTTTTGCCAAATCGTAACAGTCTTCTTTTCTCCATTTTCTTATATCGTATTTCATTTTATTAAACTCCTTTGATACTTTTAAATATATAAAATTAAAAAAATTATATCAAAATATAATTAAAAATGCTATTATTTTATAAAAGAAAAGACAGGAGAAAAATATATGGCAATGTGGAATCCATGGAGAGGGTGTCATAAAAAAAGCGAGGGATGTAAATATTGTTACATACATAAAGGAGATTCAAGAAGGGGTATTGATACGAATAAAATCGTAAAGACAAAAAATTTCTACGCTCCGATAGAAAAAAATAAATCGGGAGAATACAAAATCAAACCAGGAAAGACAGTATACCTTTGTTTTTCAACCGACTTTCTTCTTGAAGATGCGGATAAATGGAGAGATGAATGTTTTGATATGATAAGAGAACGCTCTGATTTACACTTTCTTTTTTTAACAAAGAGGATTGAGCGTTTTACTGATTGTATTCCAAAGGACTGGAAAGACGGGTATGAAAATGTAACCGTTGGGTGTACGGTAGAAAATCAGGAAACGGCTGATTACAGGCTCTCCATATTCAAAGATTTACCGATTAAGCACAAGAATATTATATGCCAACCGTTAATAGAAGAGATTGATTTAACAGGGTATTTAGATGGTATTGAATTGGTCGTTGTCGGAGGAGAATCTGATAAAAATGCGAGATTTCTTGATTATGAATGGGTATTAAAGATAAGAGAAGCCTGTAAAGAAAGCAACACTCATTTTAATTTCAGACAGTGCGGGACGCATTTTATCAAGGATGGGAAAAAATATACACTTAAAGTGAAAGATTTATGTTCACAGGCAAGAAAAGCGAATATTGATTTTTAGCATAGTAATTATGTTTGATGAGATTATGTAATAGGATGGATTATAAGATAAGTCAAAATATCATATGATGATATTTTGAAATATGAGTGAACAAAGAGAGAGTTGTTGATATAATAAAGATAATAGAGTACAAGTAATATAATAAGGGTAATGAGATAATATAATAGCGACAGTATAGAGGAGGTGGGGCGGCGGGTGAAGTGCGATGCACTTCACTTGGAGCATATTGGAACAATATGCTCCTACTTTCAAAAAGGAATGAATTTTAAATAAATTTAAAATTCATTCCTTTTTAAAAGCCGCCGCCCCACCTCCCACCCATATCTACACAAAATACAAAAAACATCACACATACTACCACTCATACCATTCTATTATATAAAAAATATTACATTGACGATTATAACTGTCAAAAATTATTAAGTCATTTTTATAATTTTATTATCTTAAAATATACTCACTATCAACAAAATATATTCCACTATACGATTATTTACGACATTTTTCGACATTTTCACTTATAAGGTTTACAAAAGTACAATATAGTGTTATAATGAAAACGATAATAAAAATATTTCACTTCGGAGGCAGTAAAATGAAAAAAAGAATCTTATCCATTATCCTATCGGTCCTAATATGTTTCACATACTTTGCCCCTATGTCGCTACTGGCTGAAAATGAAACAATAGACGGTTCAATTGAAATACAAGATGAACTCATACAAGAAGAAGTAGATACTAATGACAACTTAAATGAAGATTTAGAGGATATTGTACTGCCAGATGAAGTTGATAAAGATGTGACAAATGATATAAAAGACATAAATGACGACATAGATATACAAACCTCTGATGATATAAATCTTGAACAAAAAGAAGATATTAAAACTCCTATAAAAACAAAAAAAGCCACAAAGGCAAAATACTTTAAATATAGAATTAATGACGATGGAAATGTAGTCATAACCGACTATATAGGAAAAGCAAAAAATGTAGTTATTCCAAGAAAAATAAAAAACCGTAAGGTAGTAAGAATAGGTCTCGATGCTTTTTACTACAATGAGAAAATAATATCTGTTACTATTCCAAACACAGTAACCTCCATAGGAGGAGAAGCCTTCGGTGAATGTTACAATTTAAAAAATATAATATTACCAAATTCATTAAAAACTATCGGTTGGTTTGCATTTGAATATTGTACAAAATTAGAAACGATAGATATACCAAAAAATGTTAAAAGTATTGGATGTGGTGCTTTTAGTGAATGTGATTCTTTAACAAGCATAAATGTCGATAAAAATAATCCTTATTATAAAGATATAGACGGCGTATTATTTTCTAAAAGCGGTAAGAGAATTGTAGCATACCCTTTTGGAAAACCTGAAACATACTATGAAATTCCAAGTGGCGTAACAACAATAGATGAATACCTTTTTTCTTATAATAAAAAATTAAAATATATTATTCTTCCAAACAGCGTTACGAAAATCGGAGACGGTGCTTTTGAAGGTTGTGCTAAATTAACATCAATGGAGATTCCGGGGAGCATAAAAAAATGGGTTATGATATTTTTTTTGGATGTGATTCATTAACAGAAGTAACTTTTGGAGAGGGAATTAAAAAAATAGAAGAAATTTTTGGTTTTTGTAAAAAACTTAAAACTGTAAATCTACCAAGCACAATAGATAAAATATATGGGTATTGTTTTTATGGATGCGAAAATTTAACAACAGTAAGTATAAATGAAAATAATAAAAAATATAAAGATATTAACGGAGTAGTTTTTTCAAAAAACGGAAAGACATTAGTTTTTTATCCGAATAAAAACGGAGGCTCATCATACATTGTACCTACAGAAGTTGAAAAAATCGGAGATACAGCATTTGAAGGCTGCACTGCGTTAAAAAGCATTACAATGACAAATGTTAAAACAATAGGAATAATGGCGTTTGAATTTTGCAAAAATTTAAAGATAGTAAAATTAAATGAGGGAATTAAAAAAATAGATATTTGCGCATTTTCTTTTTGTACATCATTAAAATCAATAAAACTTCCAAAAAGTATAAAAAATATAAGAGCCGGAACATTTATGTATTGTAAGAAATTAAAAAATATAAAAATACATAATGGAATTACAAATGTCGGGTTTTTAGCATTTGCAGGGTGTAGATCTATAAAATCAATCACAATTCCAGGTAGTGTTAAAAAGATAAGAGGTGACGCTTTTATCGATTGTACTTCTTTAAAAAATGTAAAAATAAATAAAGGGGTAAAAGAAATACAATCAGGAGCATTTTCATATTGTAAAAATTTAAAGACAGTAAAACTAAACAAGGGACTTCAAAAAATCGGATACTATGCATTTGAAGATTGTAAATCTCTAAGTTCAGTAACAATTCCTTCAAGTGTAAAAAATATATACGAAGGTGCATTTGCTTATTGCAAGTCTTTAAAGACCGTCAAACTTAACAAAAAGCTCAAAAACATTCCGGCATATGCTTTTATTAATTGTTCTTCTTTGAAAGAAATAACCATTCCAAAAAGTGTTAAATCAATCGGAGAAAGTGCATTTGAAA